>CAZROQ010000013.1:0-9216 GCA_964601755.1 uncultured Candidatus Saccharibacteria bacterium | reverse complement strand
ATCAGGAATTAAGAGACATTTGGGAAATTATCAATAGAGTCTAGAAATGGGTGGGGTTATTCATTTGCTTGACAACTACGGCCGATTTGGTAAGATGTGCTTAGATTTTGCCCCCCTCCCCAGGCATGCTGTGTCCAGATCCCCGCTGGATACACCCCCCGACCCCGTTGCATGCCTGGGGTTTTTTATTTTTTAATATATTTTTTACTAACTGTCGTAAGCAAAAAATAAAAGAGCAAAATAACTTACTTAATTTTTATTTATTTAAAGTCGCAAACTTAAGAACTCCCAACAAAATAGTCCAGATCAAAGCAATCAAAACAACCACTAAAATCCCTGACCAAATTAAATTATCTTTTATAAACTGCCATATACTAAACGCCTGATTCACGCCATCTTCCAGAGATCCTTTGGCCTGATCAACCCGGTTCTCGAGCGACTGAAAACTGACTGCTTGAGCGGTCTTGGCAAAAGTCACCGGTTCACTTTGATTTAAAATCTTACCGGAGCCATCAACAGTAGCCACATAAACCTCGTGCTCGCCATCAGGCAATTCCTGTTCAAGCTCGTATGTCCATCTCCCCTGTGAGTCTGCTTGAATTGTCACAATAATAGGGGTCGAGTAAATAAAAACCGTAACAATACTATTGGGAAAGGCTGTACCACTGAGAACAAGGGTTTCTCTCGGTGTGCTCGTTCCGACACTTTCTTGCTCCTCATTCTCTTCACCACTACTGATAGAAATTTTTATATCACTAACCGAAAGTGCTTCTTCTATATTTCTTTGTTTCACTTGACGCGGGTCATCGTACTCAATAATGGAAACTTCCGCGGTACGAGGGTCTCGACCTTTCTCAATAAGCTCTTTATCCGTAAGGTCGGAACCGGCGGTCCGTGCGTTGTTTGGGTCAGTCCCAAAGACATACTCTTCATCATAGTCAAAAATACCGTCACTGTCGGAATCTTGAAAAACCAAATCAACTTTATTTTCTCCCAGGATTGACCCGACTTTTTCTCGTACTTCTTGATCAACATTTCTTGAAGGAGTATTCACAAACTTTGGATTCAATCTGTTAGCTTGAGTCTTTTTTCTGGTATCAGGGTCAGTAATCAATACTTCGACTGATCCATTGGGTTCTTCTATTTTAAGGTCAACCCTTTTTCCTGTCGTGGAGTTTTTTGATTCATTTACATCATCTCCTCGTTGTGTGCGGGTAACAGAATTTTCTTTTTCTAAAATGTTATTTTCGTCTTTATTATCTTTATCAAGAATTTGACCTGAAGCTGTATCATCATTTTCCTTTTTTTGTTTTTCGGTTAAGTTGGTCGATGAAGAATCTTCTTGCAAAAGAGTCTCGTTGTTTATGGAACCGGTGGGGGAATCTTTTTTTAAATTTGAGTCCGAATCTTCTTTGGCTGTTGACTCTTTGTCATCATCTGAACGAAGGAGTGTGTCTGCTTCACTTGATATTGTTTGGGCTGGCAATCTACTAGAATCTAAAGAAACGAAATCAACCTTAACTCCCAAAATGAGAGCCGCCACGAAACCGGCGGTTAAAGCTGCGACCATAGAACCAGCAATTGACTGAAGAGTGCTGTCGTTTTTTTTGCGAAACATCTGTTTATTAAAGCTTATCTAATTAAGATAATTTTTTATGGCCTCAACAAGACCGTCTGAATCAAGTTTGTACTTCTTCCAAAGATCCTCAGCCTTTCCACTTTCTGTAAACTGATCAAAAATTCCATGACAACGCACGCGCGCCGGATTATCTTCAGCCAAGACTTGAGCAACTATCGAGCCCAACCCGCCCATAATGTTGTGATCTTCAGCAACAAAAACTTTGCCGGTCTTTCGTGCAGATGCATCAAGTGTTTCAACATCAATCGGCTTGATTGTGTGCATATTTATAACCTCAATCGAGATTTCTTCTTTGAGAGCTTCAGCGGCAAGTAGCAGGCGATGAACGGTGTAGCCGTGACCAATCACAGTAAGATCGCTCCCTTCGCGGAGCACTTGAGCCTTGCCGACTTCAAACGGGGTCTCTTCTGTGGTGAAGGATGCCGAACCTGCTCGAATTCCACGAATATAAACAGGGCCATCCAAATCGTAAGAGGCTTTGACAGCTTTACGCGCCTGCTCATAATCGACCGGTGCTATAACTGTCATATTCGGAAGACAAGCGGTTAAAGCAATATCTTCGGTCATCTGGTGTGTCGGACCATCTTCACCTGTTGCAATTCCGGCGTGAGTAGCCACAAGCACCGCATGATTATTGGGGTAACAAAGGGTTGTCCGGATAGGCTCCCACGGACGACCGATTAAAAACGGGGCATAGGTAAAGGCATACGGCACTTTTCCGTAATAAGCAAAACCGGCAGAAACACCAATCAAGTTTTGTTCGGCAACTCCAACTTGAATGGTTCTTTCGGGAAAAGCCTCAGCAAATATATCCGCTCTGGTTGAACCCATCGTGTCAGCACCGAGAACAACAATGTCGTCTTTCTCCTCTCCTAGCTCTTTTACACCAAGACCAGCGCCATCGCGCATTTTCTTGATCTCGATATCTTCGCCATATAAATTTTCTACAAGTTTGTAATCCATATGTATTATTAAACGACACTAAACTCTAAACAATCTTCAAAACGCAAATGTTCAAATGAACTTAATAAATATCGTTTATAATTTTGCATTTTGGTCATTTGATAATTTGAATTTGTTTAGTGTTGTCTCGTGTCGTCTTGAACATTAGTGTCGTCTCTCTTTAGTGTCGTCTCGTGTTGTCTTGGTCATTAGTGTTGTCTCGTGTTGCTTAATCCTTATCTGCACATTCTATCTTCCCCGCCAATGTTCGTAAATGCTCAAGCGCCTTTTTGGCTTGCTCATCATTTGGTGGAACGCCGTGCCACTTATAATCTTGCTCCATAAAATCAACACCTTTGCCCGGAATTGTGTTGGCAATAATGCAAGTGGGGCTCTGCTGAATTCCTTTTGATTCCTCGAGTGTGGCGATAATTTCACGCATATCGTGACCATTCATTTCAAGAACCGTCCAACCAAAAGACTCGTATTTTTCCTTTAAAGGTTCAAGTGGCATGATGTCTTCCGTAACGCCATCAATCTGAATGTTATTTCTATCGATTACAACCGTCAGATTGTTAAGGCGATATTTAGAAGCATACATCGCCGCCTCCCAAACCATTCCCTCTTCCTGCTCTCCGTCAGACATTAAACACCAGACATACGGGTCTGAAAGCTTGCCGTCCATCTGCAACGCATGCGCAATACCGCTAGCGATTGAAAGCCCTTCACCGAGTGGGCCACTTGATGTTTCAACTGCCGGAATTGTGTGAATTGAAGGATGCCCCTCGAGGCGAGAGCCCATTTGTCTTAAAGTGCCAAGCTCTTCTTTAGTGATGTCATAGCCGGCATGATGCATGGCAACATAACGAATCGGGACAATGTGACCATTTGAAAGAATCAGGCGGTCCCGTTCAGGCCAGTCGGGTTTTTGGGGGTCGTGTTTTAAAACATGATGGTAAAAAGCGGTAAAGATATCAGCCATACCCAAAGGTCCGGCACTATGACCACTACCTGAAGCAACGAGCATCTCAATCAAATCTTGACGAGTTTGATTTGCTGTCTTTTCCAGTTTTTGTACTTCTTCGTCTGTAACTGACATACTATTGATTATTTTATAATCCTAATGATTTAAAACTTTTTATTGCTTGCCTGATGTCTTCTGAATTAAATATGGCAGACCCTGAAACAAGTCTGGTCGCACCCGCCTCTACAAGTTGTGGCGCTGTCTCTTCGTCAACTCCAATATCAACCGCTATGGGCAGGTTCGGATCATGTTCGCGGATATCACTAATCTTATCATAAACACTCTCATCCAAATCCACTCCGTGATAACCAATTTTATCGCTACCCATAAACTGCACGAAGTCGGCTTCTTCCAGAAACGGGTACAGGTCTTCATTTGAAGTTGACGGAACAAGTGCCGGACCGACCTCTGTATAAAAGAAAGAATCGGAGCCACCTGTTTTCTCTCTGATATAGCGTGCCAGTTCAAGGTAATCAACATCAGATTCTATGTGAACAATGAACCGGCGAACTCCGGCTTGAATCCAGTCGTCAACGACATCCGCCGGTCTTGTGACCATCATATCGAGCTCAACATTTACATCCTTCCAGTACGGCAAACCGTCGGATTCAGAAACGACATTCTGGTACTCACCACTGTCACCAATAAACGGCCATGTTTTTTCAGGAGCAAAAATTCCATCCATTATGTCTAGCTGAACAAAATCGACAAGTTTATAAACTTCGCCAATCTGAGCAGACAGATCATCGAAGTCTTCAGGAATTATGGCGGGTATTACTTCTGTCATGGATTAGGTTACTAGGAAGCTAGGTTGCTAGAGGTTCGTAATTTCTTCAATCTTTTTGATTCTTCGCAAATGTCGTGGGTCACCAGAAAATGGAGTTTCCAACCACTTCTTTAGAGCTTTTTTAGCTTCTTCTTGGCTCAAAAATCGCGCCCCGAGGGAGAGAACATTTGAATCGTTATGGGTGCGTGAAATTTCAATTTCACAAGGAACATCTCTTCCGTCACTTGGCTGATACTGGCCATTAAAAAGAGCCGCGCGCACATGCGAAAATCGATTAGCCACTATTGCCTCCCCTTGACCGGAACCGCCAATGACGACCGCCCTGACTTCCCCTTTTCCAATATGCTCAATATCCTGCTCGGCTTCTGAAACTTTCTTTGCCGCCGGAGCTATTAAATCCGGATAATCGTCTTGCTCATTGTACTCTTTAGGACCAAGGTCCTCGACATCATGACCCATTTCTTTAACAAAAGGCACAAGCTCATTTTTAAGCTCAAATCCGGCATGATCTGAAGTAAAGTATATTTTCATAATTTATATATGACTACCCGTGGCAATTACATGCTCAACCAGCGTGTGTGTGTACCCCGCCTCGTTATCATACCAAGAAAGAACCTTCACAAGATCACCGTCAACGACCTTAGTCATCGACAAATCCGCGATGGCGCCATAATTTTTACCAATTATATCAGTAGAGACAATCGGTTCTTCGGTAACAGCAAAAACTTTTTTCCATCTGTCCTCGGTCGACGCTTCCTTAAGTGCGCTATTTACTTCTTCCACTGTTGTCTCCCTACCGGCAACAAAAGTGATGTCGGCAATTGATCCGGCTTTTGTAGGCACGCGGATAGCGATGCCATCAAACTTATCCTCAAGATCTGTGACAACTTTTGTTGTGGCCACCGCAGCTCCGGTAGTGGTTGGCACGATGTTTTCGGCGGCCGCTCTGCCTCTTCTAAAATCTTTGTGAGGACCGTCAACAACCCCCTGACTTGCCGTGTAACTATGAATAGTATTAAGCATCGCTTTCTTGATACCGATTTTATCATGCAGTATCTGAACAAGCGGAGCACCGGAGTTGGTCGTGCAAGATCCGTTTGAACTAATTTGGCAATTTTCTAGCTTATCTTCGTTGAGCCCCATCAAAACCGTGGCTTGCGTGTCATCAAGCGGATCACTTTTAGCAGGCGCGGAGATGACCACTTTTTTGGCACCCGCTTCAATGTGCGCCTTGGCACTCTCGTATTTTGTAAAAGCTCCCGTGGCTTCAACCACCACATCTATTTCGTGTTCGCCCCAAGGAAGATCGCG
The DNA here is from genome assembly GCA_964601755.1 of uncultured Candidatus Saccharibacteria bacterium. Lineage (GTDB taxonomy): Bacteria > Patescibacteriota > Minisyncoccia > Phycocordibacterales > CAZROQ01 > CAZROQ01. Next base: position 3,513 of record CAZROQ010000013.1, on the reverse strand, counting down.
TGGATCTTTTTGGCTGTAAAAAGCAACCGAAGTACCATCTATAACAATAGCTTTTTCATCTTGAGAAACCTCAACAGAAAAAGAAGATTCACCATATACAGAATCGTATTTTAGAAGATAAGCAATGTTGTGAATATCACCAAGGTCATTGACGGCAACAATTTCAACTTCATTTCGTTTTATTGCGCTCCTAATAAAAGAACGACCTATCCGACCAACACCGTTTACCGCAACTTTAATAGACATAGTGGTTTCTTAAATTAAATGTTTATATGAATATATTATCATAAACAAAAAACACGCAAAGAGCGTGTTTTTTGTTTTCCATTTTGCGTTTTGTAATTTGCCTAAACTTCACAAGTTCCGGATACGCAAGCAAGTTCTCGAGAGCCCTTTGTTTCGTCATCCATTTCGTAAGTAATAATCTTTGAGTAATCAATTCCGTTAAACCTCTTCTGCATCTCCTTGTACTTCGATTCCTCGCAAGACTCGTAAGGAGCAAGTTTGTAAACATGATCAAACCTTGGCAGGAAAGACAAACCGCCAACAATATCCCAATTCTTGAAGACCCAGTTGGCAACCTCAATCCACTCATTCGGACCAACCGATATGGTCGTTGATGGATTGTGCTCGGTGTAATTTTCTTTGACAAGTTTCCAGTGCTTGAGTTGCTCAATGGCAGAAACATCATCCTTGAAAATTGCGCCATCTGGTGACTTTACAGGAAACTCCATTACAAATGTATTTGCGCTTTCTACTGTTTGCCCGACTTCCGGCTCATAGGGTACACCTTGGTCACGGAGCATTTGAAACAAAGCGTCTGTCGCAGAAATTCTAACTCGACGAATGTAGTATTCTGAGTGTCGCGGATGCATACCACTTGATGAATCAACAAGTTGAGCTACTGTACCAGACGGCTTAACGCAGGTAATCGAAGTTGACTCACCCACATTAAACCTTTTGGCAAATTCTTTGTTTACCTTTATCGATTCACCTCGAAGTTTCTTCAAGACTTTTTCATCACGAACTTTGTCACAGTCCCACTGACCGGTAATCGAAACGCCCAATAGACGCTCCCGCTCGCAATTTTCCTTCCACTCTTTTGAAAGATACTTGAAGTCTGTCAAAGTTGACTGATAAGTTCCGAGAATTGTAGCTATTCTGACTTTTTTCATCAGTGTTTCCTCGGTATCTTCTGCTCGCGCAACAACCTCACTGAGGTTACAAAATTGCCTGGATCGAAGAATGATTTCTCCACATGGGTTTGTCCCCCAGTCTTCACCTTCGCCGTCTTTTTTCATCATTTCATACCTGCGCTCCGGCATCTGCTTTTTGAGCCCCCCACGGTTAAAGATACCCCTCTCTCCAGACTGGCTTTTTACCAAAGAAAGCCACTCTTCCATAAACTCTTCCGTTGACGGCTTTTCTGTGTAAACCGCCGAGTTGTTGGCAATGGCCCGTTGTGGGTCTGTGTGCCAAAATTGCCCTTTCTTAGCATCTCTCATCTCGTTATCATCAAGATCCGAAAGCGAAATCAAAGCACTTCTCCTAACACCTCCGGAAACCACGATGTCACCGATTTTACAAATAATGTCATGCACATCGATGTTTCTAAGACGCCTCCCCTGCCGTGCCATAATTTTTTGTTTGGCAAAGTCCATAAGCTCGATAAGAGGACCGGGGCCTGAAGCCTTTCCTCCCATTGTTTTGAGTCGTGCGCCTCGAGGTCTAATTTCCGAATAATCAAATTCTATGTCCTTGCCGTCAAACCAAGCCTCGAGTGCCAAAACAAAGGCATCCGCCCAGCCGTACTTGCTGTCATCAACTGTGTGGGTTTTAACTTTTTCTCCACCTTGTCTTTTAATAATTGGCAACTGCTGAGCGGTTTGGCTTTCAACAGAAAAACCGACACCCGTTCCACACATTGAGATGTACATAATCTCTCCAAAATCACGAAGTCGAGTTGGGGCGACAAACGAGCAGTTATAAGCGCACACATTGGTTTCGCGCGCCGCCTTACCTGATGACCAGAGCAATCTCATTGACGGCATTGCTTTTTGTTCAAGAATATATTGACGAATCTCTTTGTACTCTGATTCATTGAGTTTCTTGCCCAAGTTTTCTTTCATAAAATCAATATATCGATTGACAGTCTCAATCCATGTTTCTCGCCTGTTTTCTTCCGGCAACCACTTTGAGTAAGAACGATAGTAGATAAATTCAGCAAGAGGGTTTTTGAAATACTTTTTACTTTCTTCAGAAAGCTTTCGCACTTTCTCCGGGACCTCCTTTCCCTGATGTCTAACCTGGGCACGCTTTTCTCGATACAAAATAAAAGATTTAGCAGTTTTAACATACTCGGAAAGTATCAACTCTTTCTCGATTGTGTCCTGAATACCCTCGACAGTCGGCACAAAGTTTTCATATTTTTTGGAAATTCTGACAAGATCGGCAAAAACCTTGTTGGCAACCATGGACGCTTCCAAGTCACCACCTTCTTCAGTAGCAAGCATTGCCTTGTAGATTGCATTGGCAATCTTATCTAAATCAAAAGATGCAATTGAGCCGTCCCGTTTCTTTATCTGAGTAATTATATCCTGATCAAAAGTCTTTACAGCCTGCTTTTTTAGAGACTCTGATTTAACGACATTCTTTTTAGATGTCTTGCGGTTTGTCTTCGCCATAATGTTGGGGTACTTAAGTTAGCGCGAAAAATGCTTATTGATAAATTTATTTTATCCTCCAATTATAACCCAATTTATAAATCCTAAAGAGCCAAAATAAGTAAAATTTGACCCATAACCCAAGACTGGAGGTGGTGTCAAAAAAAATCAATAAAAAACCGCTAAAAAAAGTATTTCTGGCGAAAGGTGATTAACTTTTTTAAAAAAATGAACAATTTCTACAGACGAAACTTAGCCGTTTGACCGACATTGATTTCAAACTTATCCACAACTCCGGAGTTTAATTCCAAAACATATCTTGACGGCACTTCGGGCACGAAGGCTTTCGGAAAAGTTTCAGGGCTGACATTTTTTTCTATGTGAACAATCTTTTTTTGCTCGTCTAACCACAAAATATCAATTGAAAAAAACATATCTTTCATCCAGATCCCATGACGGTCTGTTTTATCAAACAAAAAAAGCATCCCCGTGTCTTCTGGCATAGATGTCCGGCCGGATAAACCTTTAATTCGTTCGGAGTTACTGCCTGCTATTAAAACTTTTATTAAATTTCCGTCAATTTCGACTGCTGGTGTTGCAACTTGTTCAGACGAAACATCACTGTGGGTAGCAACACTGGCAAAATTTGTTTCAGGAAAAGTAAGCACGCCCCAAACAGCTATTGAAGCGACGGCCAAGGCACTGACTATGACAATAATCATTGGCATAACTATACTGTGGATTATACACCAGACTATGTTATAAATAGAAACCGACATTGGAGAGGTGACTCGGGTGGATGAGAAGCAAACTGCTTTGCTTCGAATCGTGAGCGAAGCGAGGGTGGCGG
>CAZROQ010000012.1:0-9704 GCA_964601755.1 uncultured Candidatus Saccharibacteria bacterium | reverse complement strand
CCGAGAGCCGAGTGCCGCGCACGCCGACATCGGTGTCATACCCCTCCGGCAGATTCCGGACAAACTCATCAACCTTTGCTCGCCGAGAAACATCCATAATAATCTCGTCTGAGATGGACTCGTCATAAAATCGTATATTGTCTCGGACGGTTCCGGAAAGCAGAGTTGGCTCTTGAGGTACATAGACAACGCTGCTCCTCCACTCCTGAACAACGATACATTCGGCGGGGACACCATCGAGAATAATTTCTCCGGAAGATGGCTTATGCAATCTCAAGACAAGGTCAAGAAGTGCCGTCTTGCCTCCACCGGATGGGCCGACAAGACCAACAAAAGACCCCCGATCTATAGACATAGACACATTTTTAAGAACCGGTCGGTCGGTTAAAGAAAGTGACGCATTCACAATCTTAAGTGTTGAATTGAACTCAAACGGACGCGTTGTATCCGCATGGCCCTGTTCCTGGATCTCCCGGTGGCGTTCAACTTCATCCCGATACTCCAAAACGCTTTCAATATGAGGGATAAGCTCGACCATACGGGCAATGCCTTTTTGCAACTGGTTCACATGGGAAAAAACTCGATTAATGAGGTAGACAAGCGCGGCAAGCAGACCAAAGTTATATGATGTCTGATAAAACGAAAATATAATGACTCCAGATATGATAACAACACTGATTGGTTCGGTAAAAAGCGTGGTCAGCCGTTGATAGACAGCATTTTTATTTTGTGCATCTCGAATATGTGTGAATGCAGAATCAGTGGTTCCTGCCACTTTCTTTTCGCGAGCAAACGACTTGATGGCTTTGATGTGTATCAAACCATCATTGATCAGGCGAGCGTTTTCTTTGGTTATGCTCACAAGGTATCGATTCAACTCTTTAATTCGATAATAAAGGGGCTTCAATAGAAAGAGAGCCACAAATCCTGCCAAAAGTGCGATAACCGTCACTGCCTGAGACAGAGAGAATGCAAAGACAAGATACAAAGCAATGCCGGTTAGAGTTAGGACAAAGTGCCCAAGCTCCTCGAGCGCCATTCCGCTTCTTTGTACATTAGCGTTGATAACGGTTGAAAGGTAACCCAGTTTTTGCTGTGACAGAAAACCCCAGTCTGCGTTGAGTGTGGCCTGAAAAGTTTTTACTCGATTTTCATAAATATACTGATTTCGTATTCTTACTCGGACATAGTCGGCGACAAAAATTACTCCCGCTTTTGCGGTAAAGAGCACTATGACGACAATAATCAAAGACGGAAGCGTGAACGGTATGCCTAACATCGAAAACACATACTGAAAGGCCCGAGAAAATATATCCGCACTTGTCCCACTTTCTCCAAAAGTAAATAAAGAAAAAACTGGAATTAAAGCGGTTATTCCAATACCCCCGATGAATCCGTTAACAAGACCGAGAAAAATTAGTATGTATATTTTCCCAAGGTATGATCGGTAAGCTTGGATATAAAAACGAAAAGCGTTGATTACGCGTCGTAAGGAAATATAGGGAATAAATTCTCGCAACATCATATATATAAAACGAATATGCACATATTACAGTAAAAATAACCCGAAAGAAACGGGATGAATAACCACACTCAACTCTTTATTCGTAATTCGTAATTCCTAATTCTTGATTCCTAATTCTTAATTCTTAATTCGTAATTCCTAATTCTTGATTCGTATTTTTCTCTCTTCTATCTAAACACTCACCCTATAATCCCCTGCTCTAATCTGACCCTTCAACTCCTCCGCCTCTTTTTCAAAATCGGGACTAAACTCAACGGCCTCGTCAATTACTTCAATAGCATCTTGTATGCGCCCAAGCTCTAGAAGGACTGCCATCAAATTGGTGTACATCTTGAGTGTTTTTTCTTGTCCGTACTGTTTTAACAAAGAATCACTATCCAAAAGCAGGTTGATTCGCTCCCGATACATTTCCGCCAACTCTTCAAACCTTTCATTTTGAAGATAGGCACGAGCAATCCTGTCTTCAAAATAAAATTCCTCATCAGAGAGCGCACCTCGCGCTTCGTTTAGAGCTTCCTGATTGCCAACATAAATCGCGCCGACTGCGTAAAAATTTACTGCGTCAGTATAAGACGGCTCAACCTTGTAGGCGTGCCTAAATTCTTCAAACGCTTTCTGATACTCCTCTTTTGCCAAGTATGCGTCTCCGAGTAAAAATCGAATATCCTGTTTATTTGGTGAATACTTCTTGGCAACCTCATACTGCTCGATTGCTTGATCGAGGCGACCAAAAGACCTTAGAAATCCACCGTACTGAATTCGAGCCATAGCATCTTTAGGGGTTTTTTTAATTTGCTCATCAAAACCCTTTATTGTCGTATCAAAAAACTCCCGTTTTACTTGCTGTGCCGTTGAGTCTGACCCATAAGCTCGCCGAGTAACATCTCCAAGCTGGTTGACCGTTTCAAGTTTTCCTATGGTGTCATAGGAGAGAGCTTTTTTGAAAGAAACAAGCGAACTTGTAAAGTTACCCCGTGCCGAATTGGTAATCCCGTCAATTAGCGCACTGCCGGCAGAAATGGGGCGGATGTTGACGACATAAACGGAAAAGACCAAAACAATCACGACAATCGGGGTGACAAAAACCCCTACCTGATCGATTGGCATACTGCCCTTGCCCCCCAGAATCTGATGCTTGTCTGTTCTGGTAATGGAATAGATAAAAGCTATGACCGCAAAAAAGAGCAGATAACTGACAATCTGATCAAAAACAAAAAGGTTGTGGAAGAAAAAGGCTACCAAAAGACCGGAAAGCATGCTTTTTTCTAAGTTACTAAATTTTTCTGATTCAGCCCTCCACAAAATCCACAGAGCTATCACCCACAAACTGAGGTATCCGGCCAGCCCTAAAATACCTCCGGCGATCAACCAGTCAAAAACAATATTGTGCGTTCGGTCAAACCACGGCTCTTGATCAAACATCCTCGGATTGTAGTTTGGGGCAAAAACATATCCAAAGTTCCCCTGCCCCCAACCAAACAAAGGTTTTTCTTTAAAACCCTCGTATGACATTTCCCAGATCATAAAACGCGAACGGACTGTTTTTTCTCCGAGACTTATGCCGGCAACTCTGCGCAGACCCGGCACCTCGTTCATAACTTCCGCAACCGGTCCGATAATCGGTGTACTCTCGGTGGTTCCGCGAGTGTTTGTGGTGACAACTGACGCCAAAAGAATCCCGACAACAATGCCGACCAAGGTTACCCCGACAGCAACTTTTCTTACCATTGGTTTGTTTCTAGAAAGAATTGCGGATAAAAGAGCGAGGACACCCACACCCAACAAAACTCCGAGAATCGCTCCTCTTGTTTGAGTGTTTAAAATGACCCAAACAAACAAAAGTCCGTAAATTAAATAAGTTGATCTGGCAATAATCTTTTTGGTTTTTTCTTTCAGATCTTTTTGCTTAAACAAAGCAAATATCGCCAACCCGAAAGCAACCAAAGAAACCACGAAAATAATCGTCTGCGTCCCCTCCATAAAAAAACCCGGAATTTTATCCGGTGGCACCGAATCACCATAAATCATCCTTGCTTCGGATGATCGGGACATAAAACCTTTAAAAACACTCGCCACAAAAAGACCTGTCGAGATGGCAACACTCGAAAGAGCCGTTTTTATATATTCTTTATTTTTAAATCCGTAATAAAAAACAAAGAACAAAAAGAATATCGCAACCGCGGCCAAGTATGTTGCGTTGCCTAAAGTTGCGTCAATTCTATCAGGGCTCTGTTGAACATCGAGGTCGCTTGAAACCTGAACAATTCCGTAAAGACCTAAAAAACCGCCAACTCCAATCCATGTATGAAAAAGCCATTCCCACGCTTTTTTAGTTTTGAAAACAGAGACGAGAACCAGAAAGTACATCGCCAAATGAACCAAGGTGACATACCCTTCCATTCTTTCGAAGTTTGACCAAAAGGCTCGGAACGAATCCTCCGCCATCAAGTCGGCGATTCCGATAACCGCCAAGAACCCGCCGAAAGCAACCAGAAGCCAAGAGAATCTGGGCCGAAACCTGTAATCCAAAAAAACGCCGATAATCCAGGTGGCAAACAGAATCTCTACCAAAATTCTAAAGGTGAAGTTTTTTCCGGTTATAAAAGGGAAAAATAAACTTTCGGAAACTATCAAAGCAATAAACGGTGTTACAAAAATCCCCGCCTGAAGCACCCTTTTTATTAATGTGTGGTATGTTTCCATTTTTTATCGTTTTTATCCTATCACGCCCAAAAGCAATTGAGTAATTCTCTCTTTGAGTTCATACTATACTATAAACATAATCAAAAAGATCTCTTTTATTTGCCTGAAATGGCATTGAATGTATCTCTCCAAAAATATTCGGATTATAGGTATCTACAACATCCGCAACTTTGTAATTACAGTTTTCAACAAAAAGCAACAACCACTTTGACCGTTTTTTTGAAAAACTATTACCTTTTTCCTTTACAACTTTTAATCATGAGCCTATATCAAGCACGCTATGTTTGTCGGTAAAAATTTTGGTTATACACTCTCGATAAAAAGAATCCCATTCATACATAAATATTTTTATTAAAAGTTATTGAAACATGCCACCAATTTTTTAGAAAGTTTTTGCAGTCGGTGATTTTCAAAAACATATTTTATGTGCATTTTACGGTAGTTTTCCTTTTGAGTATTTTCTAAAGATTCAATAAACACAATTGAATCCGCAAGTCCCTTGGAGTCATCCTTTTTGAAGGTTAAAACATCTACAAGAATATCATCAAACGCATCACTCGAAACTACCGGCAATGATCCGCAGGCCATCGCCTCCAGAACGGTTTTATCGTAATTTCCACGATCAGCACAATTCACAAAAAATTCATGGCTGGAATATAGAAAAGGAAGTTCTTCTTGAGATAAAGACCCCAAAAATGTGACCACATCTTCAAGGTTATTTTTTTTTACCTCATCATTAAGAAACTGTTGGTATTTTTCACATCCTTCTGGTGCAACCCCAACTATACTCAGTTTAAAACCTCGCGTTGACAATTCCTCCATAGAATTAATAACTACATGAAGGCCTTTAGAAGGTGACAGGCGGGCAACAAAAAGAATTGTTTTTCTATTTCGTTCAATATTCTTAGGGGAAAAAACCGACACATCAATCCCTGCTGGCATGCGTCGAGACTTTGACGAATTCGCTGTATACGCAAATGGCGAGGTGTGGCACACAACATTAGAAAACATCATAGCCAAATCCGTCTTAAAAGTTCCTACTGTATGGTTATACCAAAAAACGACTTTTTTTCTTAATAACTTCCACATCCACCATCCAATCAAAACATACTCTTGATTCATATGAACAAAGACACCGTCGTATTCCTTTCTTAATATCCAAACATAATAAAGAAATCTCCTAATATATTGAATCCTAGATCGCTTACTTTCTTTACCCAAAGAATGCACGAACACATTTTGAGGCAGATCATACTCTCCAACAAAAAGAGATATGACATGCACTACCTCAAATTCAAGAGAAAGCTTATGAATCCACTGATGAACAAATCCTAAAACAGGATCTTTTTGGTCAACAGTCTGTGTGATAATAAGTACTTTCATTAAAGTTTCTTATCTAAAACAAAAAATCTTCTATAAAAATCTAGCGCTGGCGTAAGTTCCTTTTTAATTTCGAAATTTTTGTTAATAATTGAACGGATTTTTCTGAGAGGAAACTGAGATCTGTCAATTTCCCAGTGATGTTGTCGAGAGACAGCAAAACCCGGAAATTTTATGGGAAAAAGAATTTTTAAATCGACAAGCTCCCTTTTAATTAAACTGCGTATGTATGGAAACTTAAAGACAAGCTCTACACCTGATCTGCGATGAGGAATAGAAATTATTACATTTTCTTTTGAAACCCGACCCAATTCACTCAGTGCCTTAGAGAAATCTTCAAATGGAATATGCTCTAAAACCTCAAATGCGCAGACACAATCAAACTGATCCTCTTTAAAAGGGAGTCTTGTAACATCGGCGACAAGGTCTGGCTTAAGATCAGGGTCAATATCAACTGTTGTAATCTCAACTTTTGGATCTCGGTCAAAATAATCACTAACGATACGATCACCGACCCCAATAAAAAGAACGCTACGACAACCAGAATTTTGAATTAAATCAATCTGAGTTTGGTAAGAAATGAAACGCTCTCGGCTCGCATATTTTTTTGTGTAATAGTAGTTTGCCTCTACTTGCTTTTTTGTCATATATAAAAGTGTGCCACATTAAAAACGAGGTATCAAATTATATTATCTATCAACCGACATTTCGAGGCACGAAACAAAATTTTTCACATAAACATCCTCATCCATAAGATGTCCGCGGGCGCTTATTTTAGCATTCTGGGCAAGATTTTCAGCAAATTGGCCGTCACGGAAAAGTTTTGCCATAGAATCTGCAAGACACTTTGTGTCGCCAACAACACACGACAACAAATCCTTTTCATTCTTTAAAACATCTCCGACTATACCAACATCAGTAGAAACGATTGGACATCCGCACAAAGATGCCTCAACCAGTGTTCGTCCGTAGCCCTCATAGGCAGATGTCAGCAGAAAGAGGTCCGCTGTTTTATAGTAAGAAACCAAATCATCACTCCATAGCTCAAAGACAACCTTCTCTTCAACCCCTTTTTGCTTTGCATACTTAATCAGTTTTTCTCTTTCCGGACCTTCACCAACAACGACGAGTCCGGCATTAAAACTTTCGGGTACAAAAGAGAAAGCTGAAATGGCATCTGTAATCCTTTTCTCTTGGGTCAAGCGACTGGCTACAAGTATTATTTTTTCAAACTGAGGGTATTTTTCGTGCAGATTAAACAAAGGTTCTTTTTGCAGAAAATCTTTAGATACGGCAATTGGCAAAACTTTAATAGGTGTGTTGTTTAATTTCTTGTCTTCAATCGACTTTTTAATTCTCTCTGACACAACCCTGATAGAAGAAGCGTCTGGTAAAACTTTTTTAGCTATTTTTAACCGAATCTTATCAAGTGTGCCTGACGAAAAATAAGGACTAAAAAGATCTGTGTGTACCTGAACATGCAAAGCAACACCGAATTTCTTATGAAGAGAGTGGCCAACAAGACCTGTCTCAAATGGATCCTGTGTAGAGACAATCCATTCTTTGTCTTTTTCTTTTTCAATAATTTTCTTACCGATACTCATAGCATCGAATATGTAGTTCCATCTGCTTCGAGAATTTGTCGGTACGACACGGCAATTTGGTAGAAGATTAAATTCTTCAAAACCCCTTCTTTTCAAAGAAAAAACAATGACCTCGATTCTCTCTATCTTTTCGGCGTATTTTAAAAACCTGCGCTGTACAGCGCTTTGAGAATTAAAAATTTTTATATCTGTTGATATGAAAATTACATTCATAAATCTTTTAGTGTTTTAGTTAAACTGTCCATGGTCTTGCTAATAGAAAAGTCGAGAGATCTTTTTTTGCCTTCTTGACCCAAAGATTGTCTTTTATGTTCAGAGTTTATAAGATCCAGAAACGCTTTTTTCCATTCATTTTTATTGTCTGGCTCTAGCAATAATCCGCTTTCTTCACCTTTGACTATCTCAGGCAAGTTCCCGATATTGGTAGCCACAACAGGAGCGCCGACAGACATAGCCTCAACTATCTGAAAAGAAAAACTCTCGAAAGATGTGTTTAGAGCAAAAACATCACAGGCAGACAAATACTCCATAACTTTCTCTCTATCAACCGAGCCGACAATTTTAATAAAATCTGAAACCTCTTTTTCATTAATGTAATCAACCAACTTTTCATAATCAGGGCCGTCGCCGATTATAAAAAGCTCTACGGATTTCTCCTCTTTTTTTATTTCTGAAACAACATCAATCAGGTTTTTAAACCCTTTCCAAGGAACCAGCCTGCCGGCGGAAACAATCGAAAAAGCGTTCTCAGAAATCTCAAGATTTTTTATAGCCTCTTCTTTGCTGATTATTTTTTCTGGAATTTTTATACCGTTGTAAATGACCGATAGCTTTGAATCGGAAACCCCCCAACCGGAAATTATGCTTCCAAAATAATAACTGGGGGTTACAACTTTGTTTGCTCGTCTGGCGACAAACTTTTGGATAAACCTTAAAAGCTGAACTTTCGGCCCATACTTTTTTGATTGGAAATCATCTATGCTTTCTATAACACCAAGTCGGCCTCTGGCTTGCTCCCAAGCGTAATCGCCCGCCAGACGCAAAACCAAAAATGTCCCTCGCAATCTGGAAACAAACAAAGCCGGCAGGCCGACACTGACAGGATCCTGACCGAAAATAACATCGGCTCCTTTACTCTTTTTAAAAAGTTTATAACCAAAAACAATGTGTCGGATAACCTTCGGTAGATGCAGAAAATCTCCAAAATTAACAACATCCACTTCAAACCCCCTCTTTGGCAATTCATCGACCAAGAGCTTGGCATAAGTCGCCGGCCCCCCTATCTGGGGCGGATATAGTCCTGTGGCAATAACTATTTTCATAATGATTTTTCTGCCTCCTTAAAGACCTCTTCCATTTTATCGGTTATCGCTTCCCATTGGTAACACTCTTTGACCATCTTCTCCGCATTTTCTACACATTTCTGTCTTAATTCATTATCACTCAAAAAAACCTTAACGGCTTCAGAAATTTCTTCCGGGCTTTTAGGGCTAACCACAATGCCGGTCGGCTCCTTAGAATCTTTAGGATCAAAAAGAAAATCTTTAATCCCGCCAACCCGAGTACCAATAACAGGCAAGCGGGAAGCCATTGCCTCGATAAAAGAATTACCCATACCTTCCGACAAGGACGGGCGGATAAAAATATCTCCCAAATGCAAATACTTGGGGAGCTCGGAATACGGCACTTCTCCGACCAAAATAATTCTGTTTCTGAGATTCAGCTTCGTTGCTAAATCTATAAGAGATTCTTTTTTCTCGCCATCGCCGACAACAACAAAGACAATGTCTTCAGGCAATTTTTTCAGTGATTTTATTACATCGGAGACGGCGTTTTTGCCAACAAGTCTTGAAGTTGTCACCAGAACTTTGTTCCTGTCATGAATCCCGAGTGTCTTTTTTAAGGAATCAAGTTCTTCTTTGCTTGGTTTATTGGAAAATTTTTCAATATCAACCCCATTTGAAACCACGGAGATCGGCGTTTCGGGAACAACACCCTTTGCGCGTTCTTTCAGATAAGAACTGATGGCGGTAATGTGATCAGCCCTGTTGAAAGGTAAGTAATGCCAAGGACGAACAAAAATTTTGTAAAGAAAGTCTGACCCAAACGACAGGCGCTTTAAGTGATCTTCTTCATCTCCTTCTTGAATGGTTAGGACAACTGGTAAATCGGGGTGTCTCATTGATGAAAAACCGACAGCAACCCCCGCGTAGGAAGCCATAATAGACCAGAGAAGATTATACCTTCTCTTTTTGTGCAAACTGGATATTTTAAAGAAAGCAAAAAAAGGAAATAAGATTTTTATTAAAAATTTTATCGGAGGTGATATTAAACTCAACATTCCGGCGCCCGAAGAAAGCCCTACTCGATAAACAGTAATCCCGTCAATGATTTCCCGTCTAGGAGAACTTTTTATGAATCGAGCCGTAACAACATCACACAAATAACCCCGTTCCACTAAACGAGAAGCTATTTCGTGTGTCGCAATCTCG
>CAZROQ010000011.1:0-9841 GCA_964601755.1 uncultured Candidatus Saccharibacteria bacterium | reverse complement strand
TTTTATTTTAGCGATGATGGTTCTCTTGGTTTTGGTGTCCCTTTTGTTTAGATCAAAAGAAAAGATTTTTTATTCCTATCTTGTTTTCTTTGGGGCTTTCTTTGTGGTCATTCTTTTTCACATACCAAGATTGATTTTTGGTCCCGATTTTCTTTCTTTGGGTATTTTTAACTCTCCAATTTCCAATCTTGTCGGTAAGTGGAACGATTTGGGAATATTCTTTGCGGTTGTAACACTGCTTTCTCTTACCACTTTTGAGATGCTTAGATTAACAAAGGTTTTTAGAATCCTGCTTTATGTCGCCTTTGTTATCTCTCTTGTCTTTTTGGTTTTGGTTAACATGCAGGCTATCTGGATTCTTCTGGGCCTCTTTTCTCTAATTTTCTTTGTTTATGTATTTTCTTTAAACAGAAGTGAAAATACATTTTCTGAAAGTCAGCCTTCTGAAGAATTGTCAGTTTCTGAAGAATTGGGTGATGGGCGCGATCCTTTCAGCCGGCATTTTTCAGATGAAGATTCACAAAAAAAGATTTCCATCTCTCTCCACTCATTGGTTGTTTTGGTTATCAGTGTCATTTTCTTGATGTCCGGGGTTTTGGGTTCGCTTATACCTTCATATTTTGGGGTGTCACAAGTCGAGTTTAGACCGGGTTGGCAGGGGACATGGCAAGTAACTCAAGAAACAATCAAAGAAAGCCCGATTTTAGGTGTAGGTCCGAACCAGTTTGTAAACTCTTGGCTTCAGTACAAGCCGGACATTGCCAACCAAAGTGTTGTTTGGGATGTTGATTTCTTTAGGGGGGTTGGATTTTTGTCTTCGGAGTTTGTTAATGTCGGTGTCGCCGGTGGTGTTGTTTGGCTTGCTTTCCTTCTGCTTTACCTATACATCGGTTTCCGAGCAATGTTTACGCACATCGCCGATCCGGCATCTAGATATCTGGTAACTTCTTCCTTTCTTGTTTCCCTCTTCCTTTGGATTATAAGCATCGTTTATGTTCCAAATCTCGTTATTTTAACTCTAACCTTTTTCTTTACCGGTCTGTTTTTTGCCGCCATCTACGGTGAAAAGGTTATTTCCTTTAGAACGCTTGATTTGTTCCGAAGACCGAAGGCGAGCTTCGTATCGGCTTTGGTTGTTGTTCTTTTGCTTATCTCTGTGGTTGCTTCCGGTTACTTTGTTATTAAAACAGCGGTTTCTTCTATTTATTTCAGAACAGCGGTTCAAACCTTTAATCAGACAGGCAGTTTGGATCTTGCCGAACAACAACTGGCTCAAGCTGTTAGGTTGTCAGAAAGTGACATCTATTATCGGTCTCTCACTCAAATTAATCAGGTTCGTTTGAGTCAGATAGTTTCAAATCAAGACAGATCCCAAGAGGCCCTGAGAAGAGACTTTCAGCAGGTGCTAAGTTTGGCTGTAGCCAACGCGCAGAGAGCCCGAGAGTATGATCCGGCAAATTATGAAAACTGGGTTGCCTTGGCACAGGTTTATCAGGCCGTGGTTCCTTTTGATATTCCGGGAGCCTATGAGAATGCTATTGATGTATATAATAAAGCCAGAGAACTTGCTCCGAGAAACCCGGGTCTTGTTATTTCTCAAGCAAGGCTGGAGATTGCCAATCAAAATATTGATAAAGCCAGAGAGTTGATAGGTCAGGCAATTGAGATGAAGTCAAACTATACTGATGCCCGCTTCTTGCTCGCTCAAATTGAAGTTGGTCAAAACAACACTGAGGCAGCTATTAGATCAATTGAACAGGCGGCCGTTGGTGACCCAAGCAACCCATCTGTTTTCTTCCAACTGGGATTTCTTCACTATAACGAAGGTTCATTTGAAAGCGCTATCAGTGAGTTTGAAAGAGCGGTTCGGCTTGCGCCCGATTTTGCAAACGCCCTTTACTTCCTTGGTCTTAGTTATGAAAAGATGGATAGGGTAGATTTGGCGATAAGACAGTTTGAAATACTTCAAAGTGACTATCCGGAAAATCAGGAGGTTTCTTTGATTCTTTCTAACTTAAAAGCAGGTAACGATCCGTTTGCCGGTGCTCAACCACCTATAGACTCAACGCCGGAACAAAGAGAAGCACCGCCAATTTCTGAGGGCGATGAAGATTCGGAGCCGGATGAGCTTGACCCGGATCTTTTGGAGGAACAGGCGGTTTCAAATTCTGAAACAGAAGATGGTACTGAAACAACAGAGTAGTTTGATAGTTCTCTGTTTTTAGAAGGGAAGACTAATTATGGTCAAGAAATTTTTGTCAATACTGCATAAAGAGATAGGCGGTCTACATCAGGCCGCTTATATTTTGGCAGTTTTTTCTTTTGGGTCTCAGCTGTTGGCCCTTTTAAGGGACAGACTTTTGGCACACATCTTTGGCGCAGGGGTAGAGCTTGATGTGTATTATGCCGCTTTTAGAATACCGGACTTCATTTTTGTCTTGGTGGCTTCTATTGTTTCTGTTTCTGTGATGATTCCTTTTCTGGCCGAAAGGATAGACAGGAATTTGGCGGATGCCAAGCGTTTCATAAATAATCTATTTACCTTTTTTAGTTTGGCGGTTGTTTTGATTGGTCTGGTTTTTTTGATTGCAATGCCAGTGGTTGTCGATATTTTTTTTCCGGGTTTTTCTCAGTCAGCGCAGTCTGAGTTGGTGATTCTGTCTAGGGTTTTACTGCTCTCTCCTGTAATTTTGGGGGTTTCAAACATCTTTGGTAGCATCACCCAGATTCACAAGCGCTTTGGTCTTTATGCTTCAAGTCCGGTTTTATACAATTTGGGGATAATTTTGGGCATTGTTTTTTTGGCGCCAACATTCGGTATTAAAGGGGTTGTTTTGGGGGTTGTTATAGGTGCTCTTTTACACCTTGTTATTCAAATACCGTTTGCCATTAAGGTCGGTATTTTGCCGAGTTTCATTTGGCCTCTAGATATTCAAACAATTAAGCGGGTTTTTGTTCTTTCTGTTCCGAGAACCTTTACTTTGGGTATTAACCATCTCGTTATTCTAATTTTGATTGGGGTTGCTTCTCTTATGTCCACAGGGTCGGTTTCCATTTTTAGTTTTTCTTACAACCTTCAGTCGGTACCGTTATCTATAATCGGTGTCAGTTATTCTCTTGCTGCTTTTCCAACACTGTCGAGACTTTTTGTGGGTGGTCAGACTGATAAGTTTATTGATTACATAACAACCTCTGCTAGGCACATAATATTCTGGTCTATTCCGATAATGGTTCTTTTTATTGTCCTTCGAGCCCAGATTGTAAGAATTATTCTTGGGTCGGGTGAATTTAGTTGGACAGATACTCGTCTTACCGCCGCGGCACTCGCTTTGTTTTCTGTTTCGGTAGTCTTCCAAAGTTTGGTTTTGCTTTTTGTCAGGGGTTTTTATTCTGCCGGCAAAACGCGAGCTCCTTTGGTTTTGGCGGTCCTTTCCGGTTTTATCAGTTTGGTCGGGGTTTTTGTCATTCAGATCTTTTTTGAAAAAAATATATTATTCCAGTATTTCTTAGAGTCTCTTTTTAGAATAAATGATCTTCCCGGAACAGAAGTGATTGTTTTGCCACTAGCCTTTTCACTCGGAGCTTTTGTAAATGCTGTTGGGTTGTGGATATTATTCCGTAAGGATTTTGGTTGTTTTTCAAGTTCTCTTTCCCGAGTCTTTTTCCAAAGTCTGTCCTCGGGTGTTATCGCGGGAGCTGTATCATGGGTTTTTCTAAACATTTTGGATGATATGGTTGATATTTCTACATTTTGGGGTATCTTCACACAAGGGCTTGTTTCTGGAATCTTTGGAATTCTCACCATGGTTTTAATTTTTTGGATTTTGGGGAGTCGGGAGTTGAAAGATTTCTGGCAAAATATACGCAAAAGAATTTGGAAGGATGTGGATATTGTTGGCCCTGATCCGGATATTACTTCTTAAATTTAATGACAGACCAATCTAAAATAAGAAACTTCTCGATTATCGCCCATATTGACCACCCCGGTAGTAGAGCAGAGCTCACTACAGGGCGAGATGTGCAGTAAATTAATTATGATGACAGACCAATCCAACATCAGAAACTTCTCGATTATCGCTCATATTGACCACGGTAAATCTACACTGGCTGACAGGTTGATAGAGTTTACAGATACCATTGAGAAACGAAGGATGCGTGACCAAGTGCTAGATAGCATGGAGCTTGAGCGTGAGAGAGGGATAACCATAAAGATGCAACCGGTTAGTATGAGATACAATTTTAAAGGCGAAGGTTATCTTTTGAATCTTATTGATACCCCGGGTCATATAGATTTTTCTTATGAAGTATCTAGAGCACTCAAAGCTGTTGAAGGTTCGATCTTGCTTGTTGATGCCACTCAAGGGGTTCAGGCTCAAACCCTGACAACTTTGGATATGGCCAAGTCTCTCGATTGTGTGATTGTTCCCGTTTTAAGTAAAATAGATTCTCCGCTTGCCAGAGTGGAAGAGGTGAAAGAAGAGATCTCCAATTTGTTGGGTTGTGAAAAAGAAGATATTGTCGAGACCTCCGGTAAAACCGGAGAGGGTGTGGAAAATCTTCTGAAGGCGATTATCGATAAGGTTCCTCCGCCAAAGAATCCGTATGAAGGCGAGGCGGATTCTTTTAGATCTCTTATTTTTGATTTTGAGTACTCTAATCACCAAGGAGTTATTGTTTATACAAGAACTTGGACGGGGGAAGTTAAAAAGGGTGACAGCCTAACTTTTAAGATAGCAGGGCGTAAATTTAACGCTGGAGAGGTTACAGTATTTAGTCCGGAAAGGGTTCCGGTTGATAGACTTGGTACGGGGGAAATTGGAGCGATTGTTACAGGTATAAAAGAACCCGGCGTTGCTTCTGTTGGCGACACTGTTTCTTCGGTAGATGATAAAAGCGAACCTCTTAGCGGTTATCAGAAACCAAAGCCTGTTGTATGGGCATCTATATATCCGGAAAGCCAAGATGATTTTACTTTGCTTAGACAGTCTCTTGAGAGGTTGAGCCTTTCCGATTCTTCTATTTCCTACGAAGAAGAGTCTTCAGATGTTTTGGGGAGAGGCTTTAGATGCGGTTTTCTTGGGATGCTTCACTTGGAAATTATCACCGAAAGAATAAGAAGAGAATTTGAACTTGAGGTTATCGTGACCATACCAAGTGTGGTTTATGAAGTTCTGCACCAAAACGGGGAAAGAGAAAAAATTTATACCCCTTCAAAGTTTCCGGATGACAGACAAGCCAAGGAGATATGGGAACCATGGGTTTCTATTGAAATACTTTGTTTCAGTAAAATGACCGGTCAAATTATGCAACTTTTGTATGAGCATGAAGCCTTGATTGGTGACTCTGTTAATTTTGGTACCGAAAGGACAAAGATGAGTGTGACGATGCCACTTAGAGAATTGATGAGAAATTTCTTTGATAAGTTGAAAAGTGCCACTCAGGGCTATGCCTCGGTTTCTTATGAACTTTCAGATAATAAACTTGCTGATGTGGTTAAGCTGGATGTCTTGGTTGCCGAGGAAATTGTGCCGGCCTTTACAAGAATTGTTTCTAGGGAAAAGGCTCAAAGAGACGCGGAAGAGCTTGTAGAAAAACTGCATAAACTTTTGCCCCGTCAGCAGTTTTCTACCAAGATTCAGGTTAAAGGAATGGGAAGAATAATTTCTTCCAAAACACTTCCGGCTCTCAGAAAGGATGTTACCGGTCACCTGTATGGTGGAGACTACTCTCGCAAGAGAAAGCTCTTAGAGAAGCAGAAAAAGGGCAAAAAACGACTAAAAAGCCACGGTTCTGTTAACATCCCTCATGATGTCTTTCTTAAGGTGATGAGAGGCGGGGAGTAGTTTCTCTAGTAAACAAAACCGGAATACAGTAAAACCATACTGATTATTATCAGGATGGTTATCAGTGTCCAAACAACTTGTATTATTTTTTTATTTTTATTGCTGAACATTCTTTTTATTGGGAATGATACAATGCAGTTAGTGCTAATAATACTAACATACTCATATGAGAGATCTCCAGAAAAGAAACAGGCTTAAAAGAATTTTTTTCTCACTACCCGTAGTTTTGCTTTTGCTGGGGGCAAATTTTTTAGTGTGGCGTGGAGTGGTCAAGTTTTTTGATAAGCATCAAGGAAATTATTCGGAAAGAATCAGATTATCGGAAGAATTGTTTGAATTAGAAAACAGGGAAATGGATCTTCAAGCCAGCATTGCAGATCTAAAAACAAAAAAAGGAATTGAAGAGGAGATTCGCACAAAATTTAATGTGGCCAAAGAAGGGGAGAGAGTTGTTACAATTCTAGACAATCAATCACTCA
The DNA here is from genome assembly GCA_964601755.1 of uncultured Candidatus Saccharibacteria bacterium. Taxonomy (GTDB): domain Bacteria; phylum Patescibacteriota; class Minisyncoccia; order Phycocordibacterales; family CAZROQ01; genus CAZROQ01. The sequence continues at coordinate 3,519 of CAZROQ010000011.1, read as the reverse complement.
CATCTTCTCCACCTGCTGAGGAAGAGGGTACTTTTAAAAAGGTCTGGGGTGCTGTTGTTGAATTTTTCTCTTTCTAAGAAACTGTCTAAAATCTCACCACAAAAATATAACTTAAATACTTGTTTCGGGTCGTCGTGACCAAAAATCTGGCTACAAATTGCGCCTTGTTCGTCACCGTATCTCGATATGGCTCCTCTCAATACACAATTTTCGCTCAGATTTTTGGCCACTTTGGACTCCGATGAGATTTCAGACAGTTTCTGAAACTATCTAAAATCTCACCACAAAAATATAACTTAAATACTTGTTTCGGGTCGTCGTGACCAAAAATCTGGCTACAAATTGCGCCTTGTTCGTCACCGTATCTCGATATGGCTCCTCTCAATACACAATTTTCGCTCAGATTTTTGGCCACTTTGGACTCCGATGAGATTTCAGACAGTTTCTGAAACTGTCTAATGAGATTTCAGACAGTTTCTGAAACTATCCAAACAAAAAATACTGCCGGATGAGACCGGCAGTATTTTTCTGTGAACTAGGATTACTATTGAGATGAGTTTTCATTTGATCCGCCGTCCATTTGATGATTTTCAGCAGGCTTTGAATCACATGTTCCGCATTCTCGGTGTCCTTTTTTTGTGAACAAAAGAACCAAGCCGGAAAGACCGACTAGAATGTAGACAGTGTTCTCAAGCCATTCAATGGATCCGAGAATAATGTCAACAACATTCCAGTTTTGGCCAAAGAAATAGCCAGCACCTACAAGCCCCCAGTTCAATGCGCCAATGATTACAAGAATAAGGGCAATCATTGATAACGCACCTCCTTTTCCGCATTTACTCATATTTTTAATTATTTTAGATTCTTCTGAATCAATTGCCGATTATATCGGCACTTCGGGTCGAACACACATATTGTAACATTATTTTTTGTGTCGTGGGGAAGCCAAAAGCCTTTATATAATCATAAGACTGTAGTACAATACCTTTTACATTGTTATTAATTTTTATCAAAGAATATGTCAGATAAAAAAGTAATTATTTACTCAACCCCAACCTGTACTTTCTGTCACCAAGTTAAGTCCTTCTTGGATGAAAATAGTGTCGCTTATGAGGACTTCGATGTTTCTCAAGATGCAGAAAAAAGACAGGAAATGGTTGATAAAAGTGGTCAGATGGGAGTTCCCGTGGTTCTTGTGGGAGAAGAAGTTATTGTTGGTTTCGATGAAGGCAAACTAAAATCACTTCTGGGTCTCTAAAAACAAGGTCAAAATTACAAACAAAGAGCCAACAAAAAGCCGTGTACACACTCATGTACACGGCTTTTTGGGTACAAATCATTCTGCGCACGCTATGCACAGCTGTCGTGCGTAGCGTATAAATATCGAGGTTTAACCTTGATATCTATATGGAAAACCGGGTTAGCTATTGAAACAGTATTTATTCTTCTCCATATCCCGGAGGTTTCCAGAAGTGGTGTTTTTTATTCTGGGTTTCAAGTAACTCTGTAAGTGCGTCCCAATTTTGTTTTTTATTTCCTTCAGCAAAAAGTAAATCCACATCTTCACTGGTCATGCCGGCATGAAAACCTGCAACTAGGTAACGAATACCTTGGTTGTCGTTCGGATTGAGTTTGAGCAAGAGTTTATACAGTTTAAGCCCTTCCTCTAGCTTATCTTGATTACACAATAAACCGGCTTTGTAATGGATTGCGCGCAAGTAAGCACGATTCTCCAGAAATCCCCACTCTAATAATTTTGGCCATTTGGGAAATTTCGTTCGTGTCAGTTGATAGGCTTGTTCAATATGTGCGTGAGCCGATGCTTGAATGCCGATGACACCGTATGCACCCACAAAGCCAATCTGCACCTCTGCGCTTTCGGGTTCTAATTGATATGCTTGATCAAGTATTTCTAGTGCCTCAAATGCGCTTTTAGTCGCTCCCCCCTCTAACAGCTCCATGGCATCATAATAGAGACTGGATGCACTAGGTGTAAGTGGTGATGGAATTGGTTTCTTGTTTTTGTTTTTCATATTTTTATTTTTCATTGTCGAGCATAACTTTTAATTGAAAGAGTGTATCTGATTTCAGCTTTGCCCGAGCAGAATCTTTTTCTGAATCAGATAACAGTTCACCCAAGCCATCGAGGATGTGTTTGTTGTCCATTTTTTCCAGCATGGCAATACATTTCTCTACTGTTTCTTTGAAGGACATTCCTGAACGTTGCTCCACAATCTTGCGATTTATCGACCAGTTGTTCTTTGCGAAGTAATTGACATCAAATACATCTCGGCTTGTTTTGCCTATTCGTTCGTACATTGCCATGAGTTTATGGGCAAACATATCTTCTTGGACCATAACAAGCATTGAGATACCCAACAATGTTTTCATCTCGTATCGTGAGCCGAATTGTCTGCGGTTGATCTCAATCTTTATATTCTGCGCTTTTGGATCATAAGAGATAATATGAAGCAGATTGAATCTTTTGATGTGAGAAGTGACCACAGTGCCATATTCTTTGGCAATACTGCTAACCTTTTCGAGTACTTCAAATTTCTTTGATTCATCCAGTCCTCCGATTTCACTTGGGACAAGTAAATCAAAATCTAAATCTACCGAATTGCGCGGTAAGTCATAGAACATAAGTGCCGCTGTACCGCCTTTGAACCCGAGATAGGGGGCAATGGAGGTATCAGAGTAGATATCTTTCAGTATCTGCAATAAGATATTTTTATGTTTTGAGTAGTCTATGGTCATATAACTTTTTTTCGATGCCCCCGCTCTTTACCGACTTTAAAAGCTTTAAAGTATTCTTTTATTTTCTTTTCCAATCGTTTGTTGTGATAGATGGGAGCAATTGCAAAGACTTTGCTCCAGTCCAAACTAGCTATATTATCAAAGTGGTAGTCTTTGCTCACATAAATACGATCCAAGAAAGCGCGTTCCTTTGTCGCGATTGAATAACCGGCCTTACTTTCAATACCGAGGGTATTACTCAAGACATAATCTTTCATGCGGATGAAAGTAATTCTCTGATCTCCAATAGTGATTTCGCGATTAATATATGAGGCTACAAATATATTTCCGTAGTATTGAAAACTAACTCCCTCGCGAGTTAAGACGGTTTCAAAACTCACATAGGAAGGCGTATAGATCCTGGTTGCCAATTCAAAACGATTATAGTTTTTGTCCTTTGCATACAAACCTCTGCGAACTCGAATCAATTTTTCAGCTTGTACATATCGCTTTAATCGATCAGTAATGACTGATTTGTCATCTTCATTCCATAACAAAGCAACATCTTTGGTAGAAAAGACTGTGTTGGGGGATCGGAGTATAGCCCCTAAGAACTCTCCTTTTGTGAGTACTTTATCCATTTTTGGTCTAGAAAGGGTGTTTAAGTACCTTTCCAGTAACAATATTATCATATTTGGTGGACTGCGCAAGTAAATAATACAGGAGAAGTCAGGAGCATTTTCTCGTGAGAAAATAGTCAGAAAACAGCGTCAGCCAGCATTT
>CAZROQ010000010.1:0-10302 GCA_964601755.1 uncultured Candidatus Saccharibacteria bacterium | reverse complement strand
CCTTTGGACCTTTTGTTAAACCTTGTTGAAAAAAGGAAGCTTTTTATTAACGATGTTTCTTTATCTGAAGTTTGCGACGATTTTGTTTCCTTTGTTCAGGAAAACGAAACCGTCCCAATTTCTCAAAAGGCAAATTTTTTATGGATTGCCTCGGCTTTGCTTTTGATAAAGTCGAAATCCCTTTTGCCGGGGTTGGTTTTAAGCCAAGAGGAAGAAAGCGAGATAAATGATCTTGAAAACAGGCTCAAGCAATACAAAAGATATAAAGAGCTCGGGGTAAGACTGAAAGAGCTTTCCGGCTCCGGATCAGCTTACTTTAGCGATAAAGAATATCTGCCGAAAGAAGAAGTGGTTTTTACACCCGGAGACAAATTAAACAAAACTTTGCTTTCTAAAATGGCACTGAGAGTTGTAGACCGCCTTCCTAAAATCAAAGATTTACCGCAAGCAACCGTAAAAGTAGTCATCGGAATTGAGGAAATGATTGAAAAAATAAACGAACGAATAAATAAAGCCGTGAAAGCGACTTTTGCGGAGCTTGCCAAAAGCAACAAAGATAACGATTCAGGGAAAAGGGCTGATATGATTGTTAGTTTTTTGGCAATGTTGGAGCTTGTCAAAAGAGGGTCAATAGAGGTTGAACAGAGAAAACATTTTTCCGACATATCAATAGAATCAAATAATGTCGGGGTTCCCGAATATTAATCAATATGGAAGAAAAAACAGAACGACAAGAAATCAATGAAGTGGCCACGCTGGCATCGAGAATAGAAGCTGTTTTATTTGCCGGTGGCAAATCTTTTTCGGTTCAAGAGATCGCTTCCATCTTAGATGTCAACAAAAGAGATGTTGATGAAGGGCTGTCTAAACTCGAAGATCTTTTAGATGGCAGGGGAGTGGTTATCGTAAGAAACGAGAGTGAGGTGAGAATGGCAACAGACCCCAAAGTTGCCCCGGATGTGCAAAAAGTGAGGTCTTCAGAGCTGGCCCACGACTTGGGGGAAGCGGCCATGGAAACTCTATCTATCATTCTCTATCGAGGTCCGGTTTCCAAAAAACAGATAGATTTCATAAGGGGTGTTAATTCCCAACACATCGTTAGAAATCTTCTTGTTAGGGGTTTAATAGACCGAAGTCAGGCAGATACTCAAGAAAGAAGTTATACATACAAACCGACCTTGGATTTGTTATCATATTTGGGTGTTAAAAAACAGTCTGATTTACCTGATTTCGAAAAAGTTCAAAAGGAAATAGAAGACTTTGAAGCACAGAATGAACAGGGAGACCAGTAAAAATCAAAGATTTATGAATACATCCAAATCAGAATTAGTTAAAGACATCTCCAAAATTTTGTGGGACTTTAAATCATCCGTTTTGGTTGGTTGGGCAATACTATTATCCGCAGTGGTTCTTTCCTACGGTGTTATTGTCGATTTTGAAATTTCCAATTTAGAAGTGAAGACCATAGACACGAAAGTATTTTCAACAAAGAGCCCTTTCGCAGATATCGATATAAAAGCACGCTCTGCTTTTGTTTGGGACATCAAACAAAGTAAAATTTTATTTGAAAAAAACTCGGAAGAGGTCCTGCCACTGGCTTCCATAACCAAAATAGCTTCAGTCGTTAGCGCTTTAGAGATGACAGACTCAAAAGAAATCATCAGGCTAACAAAAGAAACAATAGAAGTGGACGGGGATAACGGTCTCTTGGTTGATGAGAGGTGGGAGCTCGATAACCTCATAGATTTTGCATTGATTACTTCTTCTAATGACGCGGCGCATGCTCTTGCGTCAGTGGTTTCTTCCAGAGTTAAAAATGGAAACAGTCCGGAGGATCAGTTTGTTTTAGAAATGAACCAGTTCGTATCCAAGATCGGCTTAAAATCACTACGCTTCAACAACCCAAGTGGTTTAGATGTCAATGAAACAGTTAGCGGTGGTTATGGAAACGCTATTGATGTGGCGATGTTGATGGAACACGCAATAATCAATTATCCGGAAATTTTTGAGGCAACAAGACACGAATCTGTTAATCTTGTTTCTGTTAATAATATTCATCACCGAGCTTCAAACACCAATCAAGATGTCATCAAAACAGGAAATTTACTGGCTTCAAAAACCGGCTACACGGATCTTTCTGGAGGAAACTTGGTCGTAGCGCTGGATGCGACAATCGGCAGGCCGGTTATAATTGTTGTTCTGGGTTCAACTTTTGAAGGCCGTTTTTCAGATGTTCAAAAATTAACTGACGCAACAATTAGACACTTTCGTAATGAATCTTTAAAAAATGGTTGATAACATAATAAAAATTCTTTTTCCTTTTGTGATCGCCTTTTTTGTCGGAGTTTCCATAACTCCGATAATAACCAACTTTCTTTACAAACATAAAATGTGGAAGAAAAAAGCCGGCAAGACTGATTCACGGGGAAAGGAAACCAAAATCTTTAATAAGTTACACCAAGACAGAGAAACCGGCACGCCAAGAATGGGCGGTCTTGTTATATGGGGGTCAGCTTTGATAACAATCTCTGTAATTGCTGTTCTGGCATACTTGTTTCCCGAGTCAGGTTCACTTCAAAAGATAGATTTTTTGAGCAGAAGTCAGACATGGATTCCAACCGGCGCATTAATTTTGGGTGCTTTGGTTGGTTTTATTGATGATTTTCTGGAAGTGAGGGGGAGTGGAGGCAGAAAATCCGGAGGTCTTTCTTTAAGAAAAAGGTTGGTATTTGTCGCTTTATTGGCGATGCTTGTCGGTTCTTGGTTTTTCTTTAAGTTGGAGGTTAGTTCTTTGGGTTTACCGGGAGGAGGCGAAATTCCTTTGGGTATTTTCTTTGTGCCGTTTTTCATTCTTGTAGTTCTTGGTATATATGCAGGCGGAATAATCGACGGAATCGACGGTCTATCCGGCGGGGTTTTCATATCAATTTTGGGGGCTTACGCCGGAATTGCTTTTTATCAAAATCAGATTAACCTTGCTGCATTCTGCACGCTCCTGGTTGGATCAATACTGGCTTTTCTTTGGTTTAATATCCCTCCGGCCAGATTTTATATGTCAGAAACCGGCTCCATGGCTTTAACAATAGTCATTGCCATAGTTGCCTTTATGACGGATGAGCTGGGCGGTGGGTACGGGGTTTTGGTTCTCCCGATAATAGCATTCCCTTTGGTCCTGACTGTCTTATCTGTGATAATTCAAAGTCTGTCAAAACGATTTAGAAACGGCAAAAAAGTGTTTCAAGTTGCTCCGCTTCACCACCATTTTGAAGCCATAGGTTGGCCCTCTTACAAAGTCACAATGAGATACTGGGTTATCTCGGCTGTTTTTGCATCTCTTGGTATGATTATCGCCTTTATGGGCTAAAGGTATTGATATTTTGTTGTGCTAGAATACTCATATGAAGTTTAAGGGGGATATAGGTTTTTTAGTGGCCACGCTGATTTTATCAGTCGTGGGTTTTTTAATATTCGCCTCTGCCTCTATGGGCCTTCTAGCCAGAAATGATGTCTCTTTCTCTGGAATTGCCTTTAATCAACTTATTTTCGGTCTTTTTGGGGGTTTTGGAGCTCTTTTTATAACATACCGCATCCCGGTTACTTTTTGGCGTAGGAACGCTTTTTATGTCTTCTTGGCCACACTACTATTGAGTGCTTTGGTTTTTGTCCCCGGTCTTGGATTTAGTCATGCTGGCGCAACCAGATGGATAGATTTGGGTTTTATAACTTTTCAGCCGGCGGAGCTTTTAAAGTTGGGAGCGATAATTTATACAGCCGCTTGGTTCTCAGGAATAAAAAGAAAAGCAGGATCTTTTTTACATGGTTTCGTACCTGTCTTTGTAATAATTCTTTTGTGCGGAGGATTGCTTTTGTTACAACCGGATACCGACACATTTGTGATAATTGCCATGACGGTTGTTTTGGTTTGGTTTGTTGCTGGTGCTAAATTGAAATATATAGGTCTTTTAATATTGCTGGGTTTGTTTACTTTGACAGCAGTAGCTTTTACCAGACCGTACATTATGGATCGACTGATGACATTTGCTGATCCATCAAGAGACTCACTGGGTTCGAGCTATCAAATTCAACAATCTCTTATAGCCATAGGTTCAGGAGGGTTAGCCGGCAGAGGTTTTGGGCAAAGTATCCAAAAATATAATTTTCTACCCGAGCCGATAGGGGATTCTATTTTTGCTGTTGCCGCCGAAGAGTTTGGCTTACTGGGCAGTGTCTTGATAATAGGATTTTTTATATTATTTGTCTTTAAGGGACTCAAAATCGCAACCAAGTCAACTGATTCTTTTTCTCGACTGCTTGTGGTTGGTATTGTTATACTTATTATTGTTCAGTCTTTTATGAACATATCTGCTATGCTGAACATAATTCCACTCGTGGGAACGCCTCTTTTGTTTGTTAGCCATGGAGGAACGGCTTTGTTTGTAGTTTTAGCGGAAGCGGGGATTATCTTGTCGGCATCAAAAAAGAACATAAGAAAAAAATAAAATTATGAGAATATTTTTAACTGGTGGTGGAAGCGGTGGACACTTCTACCCACTAATTGCGGTAGCTCAATCTTTAAGGAAAATTGCAAGAGAGGAAAAAGTGGCCTCGTTGGAAATTTACTACGCCGGTCCCGAAAAGTACAAAGAGGGGCTTCTTTATGATTACGATATAAATTTTGTCAGAGTACCCTCAGGTAAAATTAGGAGGTATTTTTCGATAATGAATTTTTTTGATATTTTCAAAACCGCTTGGGGAATTCTTGTCTCTTTCTGGCATTTGTTCACTCATTATCCGGATGTTGTTTTTGCTAAGGGGGCTTATAGCAGTTTTCCCGTACTGTTTGTTTCTAGGATATTGCGAATTCCCGTAGTTATTCATGAATCAGATACAGTCCCCGGCAAGGTAAATAAATGGGCGGGAAAGTTTGCCAGATATGTGGCTGTTTCGTATCCGGAAGCATCTGAATTTTTCCCGGAAGGGAAAGTGGCATACACAGGTCAGCCGGTCAGGAAAGGTATAAAGCCTACGGAAGAAAAAGCTTACGATTTTTTCGGTTTTGATCCAAGTAAAAAAACAATCCTAGTTTTGGGCGGTTCCCAAGGTGCAAAAATCATCAACAACAATATCCTCGGTTCACTTAGTGAACTTCTGGTTGACCACAATGTTATTCATCAAGCTGGTGAAAAAAATGCAGAAGTTGTTTTTGAAACCTCGGAGGTTGTCTTAAACAACGAAGAAGAAAAGAAGAAGCGCTACAAAGTCTTTCCGTTCCTTGATCAAGAAACCATGAGCAAAGCGGTTGGAGTCGCCGATCTGGTCATAACAAGAGCCGGTTCAACTCTTTTTGAAATAGCTCATTGGCAAATCCCGGCCATTGTAATACCCATTACCGATTCAAATGGCAACCACCAAATTCTTAATGCGTTTGCTTTTGCCAGAGCCGGCGCCGGAACAGTCATTGAAGAAGACAATTTAACATCACACATATTGATCGCTGAAATAAGAAGAATTTTGAGTAACAAAGAAATCATCGAAAAGATGAAGCAATCCGCAAAGGAATTCAGCCGAGATGGCGGGGAAGACACCGTAGCTAAAGCACTGATTGATATTGGAATGGAACATGCCTAAAGATAAAAAAATGAAAACCAGATTTGCACCATCACCAACAGGATTTCTTCATATCGGCGGTTATCGCACCGCCCTTTTCAATTACCTTTTTGCTAAACAAAATGACGGTAACTTTATTTTACGAATAGAAGACACCGACAAAGAGCGGGGTAAAAAAGAGTATGAGGAAAACATTTTAGAGGGTCTAAACTGGTTGGGTTTAGAGCCGGATGAAAAATTTATACAATCTCAAAATATTGAAAAACACAAGGAAATACTCGAAAAATTACTTGAATCTGGGTCAGCTTATATTTCCAAAGAGGAGGAAGGGGAGAGGAAAGAAGTTGTTCGTTTTAAAAACCCGAACAAAAAAATTATCTTTAAAGATTTAATCCGAGGCGAGGTAACTTTTGACACGGAAGAGTTGGGTGATTTTGTGATTGCCAAAAGTTTGGAAGAGCCCCTCTTTCATCTTGCGGTGGTTGCCGACGATTCTATCGAGGGTGTCACTCATATCATTCGTGGTGAAGATCACATCTCTAACACACCTAGACAGATTTTGATTTATGAATCACTTGGATTGAACAGTCCTGTATATGCACACATTCCTTTAATTTTGGCTAAAGATAAATCTAAACTTTCAAAACGAAAAGGGGCTCTGCCTATTACGGAATATCGTGATCAAGGTTTTTTGCCAGAAGCTGTTTTAAACTATATGGCTTTACTGGGTTGGAATCCGGGGACAGATCAAGAGATCTTTTTACTTCAAGAATTAATAAATCAATTTAATTTGGAAAAAGTCCAGAAAGGGGCTTCGATTTTTGATGAGATAAAAATGCGCTGGGTCAATCAACAACACCTTCATCATAAAAAAAGCGACGAAGTGGGGGAGTACATATTAAAGTTTGCGACTCTTTCCCAGAAAGTATCCAAAAATAAATGGGATATTGAGGGGGCTTTAGCCAAGATACAGCCGGTTATCCTTGAAAGAATAGAAACATATGGGGATGTCACTCTTCTTTTTGACGAAGGAGAATTTGATTTTGTTTTTGAAAAGCCAAAAATTATAGACTCAGATAATATTGTTTGGAAAAAATTAAAACAGGAAAGCCCAGACGAGTATCGCCAATTAACCTCAAGCTACTTATCAAAGGTTATAGAAACTCTTGAAGAAGTAGACGAAAATAATTGGGATTCAGAAAAGATAAAGAATAGTTTGTGGCCAGTCGCAGAAAAAATTGGTCGAGGAGAAATTCTTTGGCCGACCAGATATGCTCTGACAGGCAAGGAAAAATCACCAGACCCTTTTGTAGTTGCGGGAATGCTGGGAAAAGATGAAACCATCGAAAGAATTGAAATGGCAATAGATTTATTAAAAGACAAGAAATGATTTCCAAAAAAGAAAAAAATATCATTAAGTTTGTTCTAGGAGCTGTTTTTATTGGAGCGGTTTTTGTTTTTTTTACAAGCTCTTTTCCGATTGAAACAAAAGCAAATGAAATTGATCAGCTAAGAAATAAGATAGACCAGCACCAAGGAGCTATCCAGAGTCTAGAAAAAGATATAGAGCGCTACAAAAAGGAGATTCAGAATACAACACAGGAAAAGCAGTCTTTACAGCAAGTTATCGACGGGCTCTCGGCCACACAAAAAAAACTTGAGGCAGAGCTTAGTATTACCCAAAACCAGATTCAATCAACCTCATTAACCATCGAGGAGATTGATAGAGAAATTTCCGAAACCGAAGAAAAAGTTTTCGACATAAAAGACACCATTGGAGAAACACTTAGAGATATAAACGAGTCTGATCAGATGACATTGGTAGAAGCTGTATTCAGATACGAGAGTCTTGATGAGGCATGGAGAAATGTCTCTGAATTAAACCAACTTCAGAGAGAGCTCGGTAATCAAATTGACAGACTTGATGTATTCAAAAACGAACTTAAGGTGAAAAGAGACTCACAGATTCAGGAAAAAAATAAACTAGTCAATCTAAAAGAAGAGCTTGATGATCGTGAACAAGTTGTGGCTTATAACAAAAGCGAGAAAGATACTCTACTTAAGCAAACAGAGAGTGAAGAGGCTCGATACAGAGAACTCCTTGCCGAGAAAGAGGCTGCCAGAATACAGATAGAAAATGAAATAAGAGACTTCGAAGCTCAACTGGAATATATCTTGGATACAGAATCGCTACCTTCAAAAGGAAGCGGTGTCTTAGCTTGGCCACTAGACTCAGTTAGGGTTACTCAAGGATTTGGTTTGACACCCTTTGCTCTCTCCGGAGCATACGGATATACAAATGGAAGCCCCAACCCACATAGAGGTATTGATTTTGGTGCCACCACAGGAACTCCTGTAAGGGCGTCCACTTCTGGAACAGTTAGAGCTAAAGAAAATATGGATGCATTTCCGGGGTGTATCTCATATGGGCAGTGGATTTTGGTTGATCATGATAATGGACTTTCTACTATGTATAGTCACCTTTCCGTAATGTCAGTTAATCCGGGTCAAAGGGTTGAAAGAGGAGAAATTATTGGATATAGCGGAAACAGTGGATTTTCTACAGGTCCACATTTGGACTTTCGAGTTTTTGTTAGAGACGCTGTTCAAGTTCAAAAATTTATCAACAGTAAGGGAGGTTGTAGAGAAGCTCTTGTACCAATCGCTCCGCTAAATACCTACTTAGACCCTTTTGATTACTTACCATAATTTATCTGGACATCTCGCTTACATAAATCCGCTTTTTTATTTATAATAAAGGTATGAATAAAAGGAATGCATCTCAAGATAGCGGTTTTATCGGAAACATAATTCTCGTAATTGTTTCTTTGTTTGCACTTAGTTATATTTTTGGATTTGATATAATAGGGTTCCTAAACCAACCCGAGGTTAAAGATTTCTTTTATGGGATTTTTGACACGATAGGTACTTTTATAGAAAACTTCATCAAAGAACCATTTTCCGACTTAAGAAGTTTTATAAAAGAAATGGGTAACTAGAGATTACTTGACATTCTATTTTTTTATTTCATTATTAATTTATAATTTATAAAAGGGCAGGGGATATGATTGCTATTTTTAAAAAAATTCTTTTCTTTGTACTGGCACCAATCTTTGTACCGCTGTATTTGTTTATGTACCTTTTTGGAGAATGGTGGGAGGGTTTGTTAGACGACTAAGCCCGAGCGAACTCAAAAGACAGAAAGTGGAAAATGAGAAGTAAAATTAAAAATACTCACATCCGGTGAAGTATTTTTATTTTTTTAATAATTTATGAAGTGTCTATAAATGGGGAGTTGGAACAATTCCTTTGTTATATTTCGGGCTCCATTTTGATCATTAGAAGGCCTTTTGATAAGGAAGCTGATACTTTGGTCGTCTTTAATTAAATAATTAGAGACGGGGCGGGAAGAAACTGTATTTATTCGCTTTACATATATTGTGCGAATAAATATATTATGTTAAACTACTATCAATGAAAAGCACGCGACCACTAATAGAGCACATCCCCTCTTTTTTGGACTACTGTGAAGTCGAGAAAGGTTTATCTTTAAATACACAAAGAAATTACGGACAGTACTTAGAATTATTTTCTAAATGGTTGGTGGAGGAACAGGAAGACGAAGGGCTTCTCCCCCACAAGTTGACAGCTAAACACATTTGGGACTATCGGCTCTATCTGGCGCGTTCGTATAAAACTCAGATGGGCGATCACCTGAGAAAGAGATCGCAAAACTACTACCTGATTGCCTTGCGAGCATTCCTTGCTTTTTTGTCTGACAGAGATATCGAATCTCTACCTTCTTCTAAAGTAAAGTTGGCCAAGCAAAAAATAGAAGAAAACATATCATTTCTTGATCTTCCGGATATAGAAAAAATACTGGATGTTCCCGATGTCGCCAAACCAAACGGCTTGCGCGATAGAACTATCATGGAACTGTTTTTTTCTTCCGGTATGAGAATCTCAGAGTTGCTTTCATTGGATCAAGACCAAATGTCTGTTCTGCAGGACAAAAAGAAAAATAAAACCTATGAGCTTTCTATTATAGGAAAGGGACAGAAACCGAGAACCATCTTCATCTCCCCCAGAGCGACTCATTGGTTGCGTAAATATTTAGAGCAACGCCGAGATGTCCACAAGCCTCTTTTCATAAATTATCGAAGTAAAGATCCGTCAAAAAAAAGGTTGTCTGCCAGATATGTTCAAATGATGATATCCAGATATGCCCGACTTGCCGGTATCTCCAAGAAGGTGACTCCTCACACGCTTCGACACACATACGCAACTGACCTGCTTTCACACGGCGCCGACCTACGCAGTGTTCAAGAACTTTTAGGCCATCGAAATGTCTCCACCACTCAGGTATATACGCATGTTACCAACAAACAACTTCGCAATATTCATGAAAAATATCACGGCGGTAAAAACGGGGACGACTCTTCTTATGATGAGTAGGGTAAAACAAAAAACCCCGAGCAAAACGCTCGAGGTTTTTTGTTTATTTATCCATTGCAAGATGACTTGATCCCCAACAACTTCTTGAAGCGCTCCAAGGAGCAAGACCGTCCTTCGAGTAAAGATGTCTGGAGTAATCCAGATTACCTTCCAAGGTGTGAATGTCTATACCTAGCTTGTAAGCCTCTTCAGCATGATAGCGTTGGTTGATCTGCATAGCACCAATATCATCAGGGTCGA
>CAZROQ010000009.1:0-10924 GCA_964601755.1 uncultured Candidatus Saccharibacteria bacterium | reverse complement strand
ATTGGTAAAATCAAGGTTGTTTTGGTTTTGTGACACAACTTCTCGTGTTAGTTCCAAAATGTTAATTTTCCAAATTTCATCATTGAAATTTTTGATGCCCATATACCACTGTGTTAAATGGGCATCCCTCAAGCCACCGCTAGGGACCGCGCAGTAAACAGTGTCCGGATTGATTTTAGAGAACACACATTTTTCCGGTAGCGTGTTTACATCCAACGAAAAACTTTCTTGTGTTTCCCTGTTGTAGATTTTGAGAACCAGCTCCCCTTTTTCTGTTTCAGAAAACAAGACATAACTTCCATTGAGCTGAGCTTTTGTGGTAAGAGTAGGAACAGAACGAATAATTCTTTGAGTTTCTCCCGTGGCGGTATTTAGCTCAAAAGAATGCCCCGCGTATCCGCTCGCTGGTTTGGTGGTCAAAATAACAGTGTCGTTGTCGGCCCACTGGGCAATTAAATCAGACAGAGGGCTTTCAAAAACCGTGCTTTTGGAAGAATCAGAAATGTTGGTAACAACCCCAACTGACCCGCGGTTTTGTTCTTGAAGTGCAAACAACTTATTTTGATTTAAAGACACCGAAACTATATTATTCGGTAGAAAAACTCTACCACCCTCGGCACCTGTTTGGTTTTCCGCATCAAGAATGTCTGCGAAACTGGTTAAGCTTTGTTTTTCTTCATCCCAAAACCGAAAAACGAAAATATTTTCGTCTGACCACAGCGCTTCATTTAGGTTTGGTACAGTAGTGTTGATAATTGTCGTATTTTTTCTATCAACCAAAGACAGATCAGTTATATGTCCGGTGTCTTTTCTTGCGTATCGAACAACAGGTCCGGCCGTTGTGCTTGTTGATACTCCGTCTTGAAGATAAGTGGTAAAACCGGCCACGGGGCCTGTTTCAAGCTGTAGTTGTTGATCTCTGACACTCAAAAAGGCGCCACTGTTTTGGTCGGGGTTGTCGTTGCTGTCGGCTTCTGTGTCAAACTCCCTTTCCGAATCACCACCGAAAGGGAAAGTAAAACCGTTTTCACCACCGGTGTTTTTTTGATTTGCAAACCACCAGACACCAAAACCAATGGCTGTAAGAATCAATATGACTAATATTATGATTATTGTTTTTTTGTTCATGTTTTTAGTGTTCTCTACATCCACGATAGATTAAGTTTCGCCATTTCCCGCTTAAAAAATGATTGGCTGACCCCCCTGGATTATTGAAAAAATCACCAAACCAACCGTTGTAGTTTTCGCTAACCCACCAACCAAAGTATTTCCCCACATCTCCTTGGTTGCTGGGATCATTTTCACAACTTTCCTTACTTGAAAAAGGCCCGTATCCAAACCACCAATCATCATCGGAGAATAAATAAAGTAAGTCTAACAAATCAACCTCTATACTTTTATACCATCCATCAAGCGTACTATCTTCATCGCTACCAAATCTTTTAAAAACCCAGTACATAGTAGCTGACTTTTCGACAGTAGTACCCGCACTGTCTGTTGCAATTATATTAAATTCGTTCGTCCAAATACCTGTAGATGGGTAATCATCGACAGGGATTTTAGGCAAAGTGCTAGCAGGTGGGCCTGTTGGTGCGGGAATTGCCCCCTCAAGTCTGATGTGGCCTCCGGAGCCACTGATTTCTTTGATTTTGTACTTGGTGGATAGGCCGGGGGTTGATATAGAGTACCCCGGAGTACCGCCGGTAACAAAAATATCAAAACTGTGATTTATACCACTTTCCGGATTAGAAAATTTTGGCAAAATCACCAGAAAGTGATAATCGCTGTCTGTGGCCCAATCAAAAGTTTCAAAATCAGAAATCCCAGCTATTTGCAGAGCCGTGATATATGAAGCGGGGTGAATTGGAGTATCTCGGGTAGAAATCTCCAATTCCCCTCCTGCCACAACAAGATCAATCTCTGTCGACCCCTCTGCGCCGGTATCGGTTGTTGCGGTTACTTTCAGTTTACAGTCGGAGCAAAAATCTTTAGGAGTGTTTTTCATAATAAAGATACTCTTATCTGAATTTGGCTCCGCGGATCCATCTTTCTCCAAACTACTTCGGTTGACTCCAGAGACGACTGCCTGCCAAGTTAGGTTTTGGTAGGGCTCTCCCTCGGCGTTTGAAGCCGTTGCCCTTATTTCAAAAGGTTGGTCTTTAGCGACCCAGTAAGAACGCCCCGCTTTGATTGTTCCAACCCCTTGGATCATCTGAAGAGAAATGTTTACTTCACCCTGATTAAGACTCGGACCGCTGGTAATTCCGCTAAAATTAACCAAGTTTGGGTTTATGGTAAAAAGTATTAACCAAGAGGCAAGAGCCAGCACCAGCCCCCAGATTGCCCTGCGTATCATATCTTTGCCCCCTTCTTTACCCCCCACCGCTTCAGTGGTCATATACCGCAAACCGCCAATCACAATCATCACAACAGCAAGAGCGGCGGCGGCGCCTATTGCCAAGTTGAACACAAAAGGCAGATATGTGGTGAGTGTTACTTTTTGTTCCCCTTCTCCATCCGGGCTAATTGGTGCAAGAAGAGTGTAAGGGGTGCCGGGGTCTTGGTCTTGCGCCATCACAAAAAATGGAGTCAGAAAAATCAGCCCGACAAATGACAACAAGACAATTTTTTTGAAGACAGGTATCATTCGTTTTTATATATTAAGGTGTAAACAGCTTCGGCGTCTTGCAGTAAGCTTTCGGGTAGTTCCGCGTAAACCCGAGCGGTTGACCGACCGGAACCGCTTTCCGGAAGCCGTACATTTAGTGAATTTTCGTTATCTTCCACAGAATTGCCGTCGATTTGCCATCTGTAGCTTAAACTGTCCGCGTTCTCAGAAAAGTAATATGGAACTGCTTCTAAACCAACCTCTCTTTGGGTAATATTCAAACTTCCTTGATGCCCGATTCCTTGAGAAAACAGGATTCCCTGAAGAGGGTCTTTGGGGTACAAAACAATAGATGGATCTTCAGAATCTATAGTCACACTTTCTTGTGCCCGCATTTGACCAGACCCATCATTTATAGAAACTTCCACTCGCCTTGAGGTTTTGTAGGGTGCCCCGTTGATGTTTATGTCATTAACCCCCCACCCCTCCTGATATTTTTTGCCGTCAACTTCCCATAAAAAGAATAGATCATTTAAATTTAAATCATTACCCAAGGGATCGGTTATTTCCGGAAAGGCCACAACTTTTATGTTCGCTCCCGGAACAAACAACGGTTTTCCTTTAAACAAAGGGTGTGTGTATGTTTCCGCTTCCCAGACAAGGTCAACCGTGCCGGCCGATATGTACGCAAAAGCACTCATAGGGCCGATACTTGTTTCCGCAAAAATTTCAACCTCAACTCCGTTTTGGTCAACCGTTCCCGGACCCAGTGTGTGTTTTTTAAGACCGATACCCTCATTTGCCAGTCGGCCATTTACAAACCACTGAATGAGCGACTCATCAAGACCCAATCCATAACCCACGGCGGTCAGCTGAACCTCGGAGTTTTGGGAGGGTGTTTTTGGCGTGAAGTCTATCGAAAGCCGTGATCCCTCGTTTTGGGCGTTGACCTGCATTGCAAAAACAATGAAAAGAAACACGGAGGCTATTGATGTTGCGCGTATCAGACTCATAGGTATATTGTATCAAATTAAAACTATACAGCTTGTTAATACTCTTCCTCTCGAGGCTCGGTTTCTCTGCCCGCGCCATTTATTGCCTGTTGCCTTCTTTTGTTTTGTTTTCGCCTTTTATTCATTTTTCTTCGTCTCAGTTTGCCTCGAAGACCTCCTCCAGTCGCCATCCTTGTCGGTAGGCCTTCTTTTAACCTGCTTATTGTTGTCATTCTCCATGCCCAAAATGACCACGCCGGGAGGAGTTTTAAAACGGGTATCATTTCTATAAATATTGATATCGAGGTGGTTATTGCTTTAGAGGTTGTTTTTCTGCCTCCTAAAATATTCACTCCTTTGATTGCAAACCAAATGTAAAAAGTCAGGACCGCCAGTATTGAAATAAAAATATTAATAAAAGTGGCAACAATATTACCGACAACCGGCAAAAAATGAAGAAGACCAACAAGCAACTGAAGCACATCAACAATCAAAGCTACTACAATCATAGACATCTGAGTCAACCTGTCTATTTTGTGTTCAGCCATACTAATCTTGGGGTTTTTCTTTGTAAGCTTCCTTGGATTTTTTTATATCCAACAGCTGGGATGGATCAGATGTGATTATTTGGTCTTCGGTATAAGAGGCAATTATTTTTATGGCCACATGTTTGAGACCCGCAAAGAAAATCCCCTCTCCCACTTCTGATTCAAGAAGCAGATACTTTTCTTCTTCTGTTAAATTAAAGACCTCCTGAAGCCGATCTACTGTTGATGGGGACTGCTTTAAGAGGAGTTGCATTGACGAGTTTGTAATAATGGGCAATCCATATGGAGAGTTTAGGAAGTCCCCAACATCTTGAGTAATTGTTGCCAGACCCAAGTAATACTTTCGACCCCTTTTTGCCAGCCCAAATAGAAAAGAAGCAGTGTCTTCTGATTTCATCATCCACCACGCCTCATCGATGACAAGTAGTCGTTTCTTAATGTTTTTTGAAACAGCGTTCCAGATGTAATGGGAAATAATATACATAGCAACCGGTTTCAGCTCGTCTTCCATATCTCGTAGCGAGAAAACAACAAACCGTTTATTAATATCGACATTTGTTGGCTGATTTAGAAAACCAGACCATGTTCCTTTTGTGTATTTGGAAAGTCTTTGTGCCAAAGAGTCACCACCCTCCATACCGGAAAGAACCATCTCAAAATCAGAAAGAAGGGGGGGTTCCTTGCCGGTGGGGTCTGAGTCGGGGGTTATGTCTTTTAGAGCGTAGGTTTCGGTGATTGCTCGGTCTATGATGGCATCTTCCTCCGAAGACAACCCCCCGAGCATTATTCGCAAAAGACCGACAAGGGTAATTGTGTTTGAGCGAAGCACATTGGCAAAAGATTCATCGGGTCCAACCTCCGGTAAATCAAAAGGGTTAATGTGGTGTTCTGAGGTTAGGGAAATATTGAAGTACCGGCCACCTGTTGCTTCTGCCAGAAACTCGTATTCTCTTTCCGGGTCGATCACTATTACATCAGCATCGAACATAAGGGTTCTTAGAATCTCCAGTTTTGTTGTGTATGATTTACCGGCACCGGATTTGGCAAATATTATTGAGTTGTAGTTCTCAAGGGAGTATCGGTCAAAGAGAACCAAACTGGCATTGTGTCTGTTGATTCCGTAAAGAATGCCCTGATCGGAAGTAAGATCGAAAGATATAAATGGAAAAACACTTGATAAGGGAGAAGAGTTGAGTTTGGTGTGCACATCAAGCTGGTCCGTGCCTAGAGGTAAAATACTCTCAAAGCCTTGTTGTTGCTGAAAAAGAGCCGGTTTGAGATAAACAAGCCTGGATTCAAGCATTGATTTCATCTCTGATTCGGCGTCATTGAGTTCTTTTTCGTTGTTGCCGTAAACAGAAACATAGATACCGACATTAAATAATTTTTCCTCGGCTCTTTGCAAAGAGTCTCTCAGATTTTCTAAATCTTGGTAAGCGGTATCAAGTTGCGGATCTCGAACCAAGCCTTTGTCTTCTCTTTCGTGAATCTGGCTTTGCACCTCGGCAACCTTTTTTTGAAATGACTTCAATGCTCTTTCTGTTTCTATTGGGTGGATGAATATGGAAACATCGAACATTTTGTCCAAGTTAATGACCGGTGAAAACCAAGATTCCGATAAATAACGAGGATATGATATTACAAAAAATGTTCTAACCAGTTTTTCTCCCAAGTTTATGTCTCGGGGTGTTACTTTTACGGCGCTCGGGGCGATTATGTCTTTTAGTTCCAAAGAGTCGGCATCTAAAAGATGCTCCGGCAACACGCCACCGGCGGTAATATCAACCCCCTTCTTTTCTTTTGATTTAAAAATGTTAAATAATCCCATTTTATTTTTGTTGGTTAGCCGGTTGGTTGCCCTCTCCCGGATTGAAAATTTTATAAAAAAGCTCTGTTACTTCGTCGGTTCCGAGCTTCACCACTCTGATACCCGTTCTTGAAAGGCCTTGTTCAACGACAGCCATTCTTTGTTCTAGCTGGGTTCGGTTTCTTTCAAAATTGAGCTCTTCTTTTTTGCTTTTATCTTCTTTTTTCTTTGATTTAAGAATTCCACCCACAAAACCTTTGGCATCACTGGCTTGCAGATTTGCCGGAGAGTAAGGAACAACAATAAAAAAGTTTTTAGTCATTATGTTAGTGTTTTGGGTAAAGTCTTTTATGAACTCTATGTACTGAGTGGTCTGGATTTTCATAAGCTCGTTGACCTCCCCTTTCTTTTGCTCTTCAAGAAGGGCCAGGTATGGTCTGATATCAAGCTCTCTCGATTGAATAAATATTTGAATCGAAAAATCAACCGTGTTAAGAAAGTTTTGGAACTGCAAAATTATTGCCTTGCGTTCGTCTGCTGATTTCAAAGAAAAGTTCACAGAAGACGCCATTAAAACCCCTCTTAATCCACCGCTTTCAAGAATGGCAATGCCGTCACGGATGTCTTTAATGGGTACAAAGTCTTGTGATGCTTTTGATTTTAAGTCCATAAATGTTTATCTATTATAGCGTAGGATTTTTACCGCCCATACTTCTTCTTTCCTCAATATTTCTAATGCTTTTTGACACTCCCTTTTCACCCTCTTCCGCGCTCTGGTTTTGTTTTTTGGAAACAGCGTTACTACTGTCGGCAACATCGAGCTCCCAAGTTAGGTTTTTCAGATTACTTTGGTTGAGTTGTGGCATCAATTTTGAAGAACCGACCCCCCCGCTGATAGAGCCCGCCTGAGGTTTTTTGTCTCTTTTTTTCCAGATATAAAGTTTGCTGTTTACTGTGTAAGTAAACAATGACTCTAAGAACTTTGAAAAAGGTTTGCCGTTGTATTTATACAGCGCCAGCGCCAGCGCCAAGGCGACAATTGGTAGTGCCAGCAAAATAGCGACAAGCCGAATGGGCACCAAAAACCAAAGCGCCAGAGCGGCCCCCGCGCCTCCGCCCAGATAAACAAATTGTTTGAATGTAAAAGGTCCGAAAATTTTATCTTCTACATCAATAAATTGTGGTACTCTAAATCTCATTCTTTTTGTTCATCAAAAGGTTCTCTGTACGGGTCGTCACCTCCTTGGTAGCCTCTTTCTTTAGCCTCTTTTTGGGCTTCTTTTGGCGCAACAGTCTCACCCTCCGAAGGATCGTCGGTGGGTCGATTTTTGTCTTCGCTTAGTTCAGACATAGTTGTTTGATTAGATTGATAATTATTACCTCGAGGTTTTGCTTCCTCGGGCTCTTCAATTCCTTTAAGAAGTGATTCTCGGTCAAGATCTTCTTCACTTTTTATGCCAACATCCCCGTCCATTCCCGCCAGTTGTTCGGCGGCATCTTGCCTTCTGTAGAGTGACTGAAAGGATTCTTCGAGAGGTTCGAAAATGTTCTCATAAACCAAAGTGTAAATCATGTCTACAAGGTTTTCATCAAGGTCTGTGTGTTCAAGCAAATTCTCTCGCAGGTCGGGCAGTCGTTCAAGGCCGATAAGAACCATCATAAACTCATTTTCTACAAGGCGCATTTGACTGATGGTCAGACGGCGCTGGCGTGCAAACTCCTCAACATAGTCGTGAAGAGCTTCAGATTTAACAACCTGTTTGATTTCATTGGGTAGTTCAGCGTATTGCTGTTTTAAAGTTTTGTTTAGTGTTTCTTCGTCCATGTTTATGTTGTTTGTGTGTTAGATTCTTCTTGATCCGAAGTTGCTTCTGGTTCTGAGGACGCCTCGTTTGCTGTCTCGATTTCTCCTGATTCTTGCAGTATTGTTTCCAACTGATCTTTAACCGGTTTTTTACCTTTAACGACATTTTTACGCACGGTAGCCGCTGCCCTCTTTCTGCTTCTTTTTGATCTACCGGTGGCCATTCTTATAAGAACATTAGCATCTTCGGTTGTTTTTGCGTACTTTTCTGCTCGTTCTTTTGCTTCACCTTTATGCATCACAAGCCCTTTTATTTCTCTCTCTTGTTCATCTGGTACAACTTTGTTAACAAACGCTTCCAGATCCTCTTTGCTCTTTGCTTTCTTCAATTCTTCTTGCTGGCTCTTGGTCAAGTTCTTAATTTTTTGCACGCGTGTTCTCAGTTCTTTTTCGTCAACCCCTTTCAAGCGGTCAGCCGTTTGTTGCGTCTCAGCTCTTTTGTTCTCGTAGGTGTCTTTTCTTAATCCTTCATACTCTTTATCAAGAGCTTGCCTCTGGAAAGTGTCTGTGGCTTGAGCTCTTTTTTCTCTGTTTGCGCTGATTTTCTCTGAAACTTTTTGATTGTATTGTTCCGGGTCTGTTTTTTTAATTTGCTCCAATTCTTGATCCGCTCTACCTATTTCAATCTGTGAAGGAGCTAAATCTTTTGCGGTTTCTTCCTTTCTTTTTTGGTAGTCTTCCTCGCTTTTCCTGAAACCACCCTTGCCACCGGCGCTTCCGATTGCTTTACCTGTTAGGCCCGTGCTTCTTACATCGTAACTCCCTTGGGCAGCTTTGTTGGAAAGAGCTCTTGCTCCACTTGCAACACCACCGACAATTCCACCTTTGGCCACATTCTTCTTAAGCCATTCTGACTCACTAAACTTCTGCCCAATTCTGCCAAGTGATTGTCGGCCGGCATACCCGACTGTGCCGGCTGTGGCTCGGCCAGCACCTCTCTGGATTCTGTTCCGCGCTCCCTTTTCCATCTTTTTTCCTATACTTAAAGCTCCACTTGCTCCGCCGGCGCCCATTTTCTTGGCGACAATTAGCGAGGCGATAAGCAAAAAAGTTATTATTAAAAAATTGATAACCAATTGAGACGAACTCCCATCAAAAAAACCGCCAAAACCACCGGAATTGTCACCCGCGATTGATTTTTTATCACTACCGCCTCCTAAAATAAGTACAACGACATATAAAAGTGCAAGCTGGATTGGAGCGTAAAAAGATTCACTAATAAGCTTGCTCCACCAAGCTTTTGCGTGCTTTTGGGTCTCGGGGAGAATCATTGCCGCAAAGGCAAGCGGAGATAGAACCATAAGTAAAACAAGGGTTACAAATCTTATCAAAAACAAAAACGCCATAGCAACAAGAACAAAAGCGGCTACCAACATAAAAATTGACCCCATCACGCCCAAAATGAGCAACTTCCCTATTTCTGTGAGTGTCCTGTTCTCGGCGAAACCTTCTGCACTACCACTAGATTCCCAGATAGAGGTTATTTTAAGGGGCTCAATCAGTCGTCCGGCAATCCCGACTACTTTTTTATCGTCGCCGATATCCACTTCATCTTCGATCCCCGCAATCCCGGCTTGGTCGTAGAAGTGCAAAGCCAGCACATTGGAGGAATCTACGACTGCTTTGGTTATAAACAAGCTAAAGTTCATAAGTAGGCCGATCAGCACTATGCTGACGAGTATTTTTTTGGTTTTTTCGTCATCAAGCCCGACTATTGTTTTTATTGCTTGCCAGAGGAGAATGAAAATAAACAAAAGGTTCGCAATATCACGCAGGGCGGTCCATGCCAAAGTGATGCCGTTGCCGGAAACATTTTTATTCATGTTTGTTACAGTGTGAGAAATCGACCCGTCGAGGATTGCGCCGGATGCCCAAAGAACAAAAGCGACCGCTTGGAGGATTGCGTAAACAAAAGCTGCTATAACATTGGCGACAACTTTGGGAAGCCAACAACTCACATTAGTAAAACCACACTCATTTGTGCCGTCTTCTAGATTTACCTCCTGAGCTTGGACCACAGAAAACTCCAAAGAACCCGATGAGTAATCAGGAATAACCGGAGCCAAAACTCCAAACAGAATAAATGAACAGATTGTGAGTTTTACAAAAAAACGCATTATTATTTCTAATCAATCACTCGCACGGTTCTTGTTTTTACCGCTTTTGACCCTCCTTTGTCGGTCGCTGTGTAAACCACGGTGTATGTGCCGGTTTCAGATGTATTGACATCTGAAGAGTCGATACTGACAGAAACATTTCCGTTTCCCGTGGAGTCTTTGTCCAGCTGATCAAACGCCGTGGCGCCAAGCTCTGTGTATGTGCCTCCTTTCTCTATGTTTTGGGGGTTATCTCCTTGAAGAGTTATAACAGGAGCCGGGTTGTTGTAAACTTCCACCTCTCTTAAGCTAAGTCGTTTGGCCCCAAGATTTGTTCCTTGAATAAAGACATAACGACCTGATCCGTTAACAAAAACATCAAACGGACCCGATCCGTTTATCGATAGGTTTTTTACAAAAGATCCGGGAGGGGTGAAGTCTGGAGATGGTTTGGTGTTCGACACAACCACCTTAACTTGGTCATGGTGCCCAAAGATGTTGCTGTTATAAGGAAAGATTTTAATGAGTCCGATTGGCACATCTTCGTTTCTTAAGTCTAAAACCCACCAAGGATTAAATTCCCAGTTGGTTCTCGAGTTGCTGAACTGGCCGTTTATAGTACCGTCAACGGAATTAGAGGCGGTATTATCTCCGAGTGTGGACGATTGTTCAGTAAAAGATCCTTGGCCAACCGCTATATTTATTGAGTTTTGGGAATTTACAACCTGTGTTCCGGTTTCCTGCGGGCTGGGCACCGGCACCGGCTGGAACTCACTGTTGATGTTGCTTGTGCTAAAACCAGAACCGCTGTTTCCGCCGGTTGATCCAGCCAGACCGGTAGAGGTCATTATCTCTGAGAGGAATTGGCCGGCAAGCGCACCGAGAATTTCATTAAACTCGTCAGCCACCTCCAGTTCCCGTATCTCGCTTTCGATGACTGCGTCAAGTTGGGCTTGCACTGCTTGGCCGGGGGGTGATGATGTCTCCAAAGTCGATACAGTTACCCAGC
>CAZROQ010000008.1:300-11195 GCA_964601755.1 uncultured Candidatus Saccharibacteria bacterium | reverse complement strand
GGAGAAGAGGAGGTCAAACTACACACGGCAACACATCTTTTAAATACGGCTTTGAGGCAGGTTCTGGGTGATCATATTGAACAAAAAGGTAGTAACATCAATTCAGAAAGACTTAGGTTTGACTTTTCTCATCCGGAAAAGATGACGGAGGAACAAAAAAAAGAAGTGGAAAAGATAGTTAACGAACAAATAAAAAAAGATTTGCCCGTTTCTTTCAGAGAGGTTTCTATCGAGGAGGCCCAAGAGATGGGAGCAATAGGAGTTTTTACTGAAAAATATGACGATGTCGTTAAGGTTTACACAATAGGCGATGAAGACAAAGGTATTTTTAGTAAAGAGATTTGCGGTGGTCCACATGTAGAAAAAACTTCTGATCTGGGTGGAACTTTTAGTATCAAAAAAGAGGAATCGGTTTCTTCGGGTGTTAGAAGAATAAAGGGGGTCATTGAGTAAAAATTTTGTATAATAGAACAGAATGTTTAGTCGATCTAAAAAAAAGAATACGGTCGGCGTAATTTACGACATAGGCAGTGCCAGTATCGGGGCATCTATTGTCGTCTATTCGGTATCAAAACCGTCAACCATCATTTACGAAACCAGAGTCCCTATTTGGGCTGAGGATGAGCCGGATGCACAAGCTCTTCTTGATCGGATCTCTAAAGCTACCGCTTTGGTGACAGAAAGAATTTTAAATGAGGGATTTAGAAAAAAAAGTTTTTTGAAGTTAGAAGATACTGGAATCAGAAGAGCGGATGTTATGTTCGCTTCTCCGTGGTTTGTTTCAGAAACTAAAACAGTTACCTTGGAAAAAGAAGAAAAGATCACAATCTCCGAATCATTCGTAGAACAGCTTTTAGAAAAAGAGAATGACACATTTGTGTCATCCTTAAAGAAAAATGAATTATTTTCAAAAAAGAACGCCTCTACAATTGAAAAATCGATTATAAAAATTTACCTCAATGGATATGAGACGCCGACACCCTATGGCAAAAAAGCAAGGCGTATAGATTTATTTTTAAATTTCGGAATTGTACCCTCCGGATTGAAAAAATATATGACGGAGCTTATAAAAAAGAATTTTAATGTTGACAGTGTCATTTCTCATACATTTCCGGTTGTCACCCATGGTGTGCTGGAGATAGCTATGCCTGATGTAAAGTCGTATCTACTGGTTGATGTAACAGGAGAAGTTACAAGTGTTAGTCTGGTTGAAGAGGGTATATTGCTGGACACGACAACCTTTGCTAAAGGTTTAAACTCTTTTGGAAGGGCTGTCGCTAACAGATTTCATATTTCTCAAACTTTGGCCAGACCCTACTTGTCGCTTTATGCAAACGGCCACGCAGACAGAGAGACAAAAGAAAAAATAGAAGAGGTTTTTAACAAAGAGGGGGATTCTTGGGTGGAGTATTTTAAAAAATCACTTTCTAATCTTAATGAAAAAGGGGATCTACCAAGTAGAATCTACATAACTGCCGATGAGCCTGTTTCCGGTCTTATAAAAAGAAAAATAAAAGATAATGATTTCGATATAAAGTTTAATCCAACAATTTTTTCTGAAGATTTGCTTGGTTCCTATTACCAAAATAAGAGCGAACAAAACAAAAGTGATGTTTTTTTATCTTTGGGTGCCATATATATCAACACCCTCATATTTTCCAGATAGTGTTATAATCTTTTTATATGTCAGACAAGATAAGAGATATTGTTCCTGCGCACAAAAGAACGATAAGGGATGTCCCCGTCCCGTCTAGCAGGCGTTCAAGAAAAAGAACGGCTGAAGAGCCTAATGACTATATGTCTGCCGATGACACAATGACCGAAGAAAATCTAGATAACAGAAACTTCGGGGATAATAGACCTTCTTCAGGTAGAGGTATGGCAAGGTGGTGGTTGTGGGGTATCGCCTTTCTTTGTCTTGCAGGTGTTGTTTTTGCGTTCTCTACTTTCTTTACAAGCGCTAAAATTGATATTGAACCCAAAAAACAAACAGAAAGGGTTGATTTGATTTTAACGGCTTCCAGAGAGGGAAAGGCTGAATCAGATCTCAAATTTGAGCTAGCAAAAATAGACGATGAAAAAAAGATAGTAATTGAAGGAACCCCAACTCAAGGTGAGGTCTCAACAGCAGAGGGTACCTTGACAGTTTTCAACAGTTTTAGCTCTGATCCAATTGCTCTGGTAGACAGAACTCGATTCGAGGCTCCCGGCGGTAAAATTTATAGAGCTAAAAATGCATTTACAATTCCGGGAGGGTCAGAAAACAATCCGGGTCAAATAGAGGTGGCGGTTGTTGCTGACGAGGCCGGTCCGGAATACAACCTTAGAGAAGCAAGGCTTACGGTTCCGGGTCTGAAGGGAGATCCAATGTTTAATGGAGTTTATGCCGAGATTTCCGAAAGCTTGTCCGGCGGGTCAGATGGAACTGGTTTTACTGTTGAGGAAGAAGAGCTTTCTTCAAGACTTGATCTTGTTGAGAATGAACTGAGAGAACAACTTTTATCTAATTTTTCAGATCAAGTACCGGAAGGTTATATTTTCTTAAATCCTTTTCAGGTGTTTTCATTTTCTGAAAAAAGCAGAGAGGATATTGGTGATGGGCAAGTTGAAATCGTCGTTGAAGGTTCTGTATCTGCGGCACTTTTTGACCAAGATGTCTTGAGTGACATAGTGGCCAGATTATTAATTTCAAACATTTCTCCGGAAGAAAGGGTTAGGATAGAAAATCTTGAAGAACTGAACATCAGCTTGGTGGGAGAAAGCTTTGATCCGGCATTAACCGAATCTTTTGAAGTGTCTGTATCGGGTGAGGCAGTCTTTATTTGGGAAGTAAACACCCAAAAGATAACCGAAGAAATAAGAGGCCTAAACAAAGAAGCCGTTGGTGGTTTTATCTATGAAAATTATTCGGTTGAAAAAGTGAATGCCGTTGTTAGACCTCTTTGGAAAAAAACTCTACCCGAAGACCTCGAAGACATAGAGATTATAATTTCCGATAATTAAAAATCCGGCGCCTTCGGCATTTCCGACCAGAAAGTGCTTTTATTCCAATGTGTTTGCACACCCGAATACTCGGACTCTCAGTATGGACTGTCAGAACCGCCCTCTAAACACCTAAAATGGCCTAAAATAGCCCTAATAAACACTAAGTACTGCAGTACTTAGTGTTTATGTGGTATACTTTTTGTGTATTAAAAAGATGTCTTCCACAGAAAAACTGCGTATGGAGTTCGACAAAGAAAAGGACGGTCGGTGGATCGCGGAGATACCGGACCTGCTGGGTGTGATGGCCTATGGCGCAACACAAGAAGAGGCGCGCAACAAAGCAGAAGCGATTGCAGTTCGTACGCTGGCTGATCGGCATGAGCACGGAGAGCTTACAACCAAAGGAGTCTCAAAAGCGGTGGACTTATACAGTTTGTTGACAAAAATCCTCTATATGAAAAAATACTTAGTGGAAGCTAACGAATCGTTCGTTAGCAAAATATGTTCTTTGTCACAGTGTGTGACAGAAAGGTATGTCCGTTATGGACGAGACACCACTCATGTTGCTTCAAGCAACACCGATTGACGAGTCTGCTGACGCACAGTCAGCTTCTTACAAGACCCGTTGCTCGAATGGCGGGAATCAGACGAACCCCGACGACTGATCGCGCAGCTCAAAAATGGGCCACTTATCAATACTGACCAGTGGCCCATTTTTTATCTCTAATCAAACCAATTACGGAGAAGTGGTATGGAAAGCAAAGAAGTCCTAATTCTAAGTCAGAGTGATGACGCACATGTCAATTTTTTATTGCCAAAACTTAAAGAGAGAGACTGCAAAGTTGTAACAATTTTTACAGATAAATATCCAGAGAACTTAACACTCTCTATCCACAATGAGAATGCTTTGGTAAATGGGTTAAAAATGGAACCAACTTCCGTGTGGTATCGCAGACCTGGACCAAAAAATATTAAGGACAGATCCGTACCAACTGGAACAAAAGGGTTGGTTGAAAGAGAAACAACTTTATTCCTGGATATGTTTGTAAGCCAACTGGGAAGTAGTGCAAAATGGATTAATCACCCCAGCAAACTGTTGGAAGCGTCTCAAAAAATGTCCCAACTTCGAGTTGCTTCCTCAATACGGGGCATACTCGTTCCACAAACGCTAGTTACAAATTCTACTGCAGAGGCACGGGTATTCTGTTCGCGCTTACAGTGGGAAGTTGTAGCAAAAACCATAGGTGCTCCGATCGTAAAAAAAGACGATGGTTCTTTTGTCAACATGTACGCAAGAAAAATCACAAAATCTGAAGAAAATCAGCTATCAAGTTTGGCATGCTGTCCCACCATTCTTCAAGAAAGAATAAGAGTGTCAAGGGACTTTAGGGTGACTGTAATTGGTGATCGTGTATTTAGTTTCTTACTCGATAGAAAGTCGAATGAAAGCGCCCTGGACTGGAGATCTATACCGGCAGACAACCTTGTACCTCAAGATAGTAACCTACCAAAAGATGTGGAGCTTGCTTGCCTTTCATTAGTACAGAAATTTGGCTTATTTTTTAGCACAATGGATATCGTGGAAGCCGAAAATGGTTCCTATTATTTTCTCGATCTAAATCCCAACGGCCAATGGTTATGGCTAGAGCTCGATCAAAAAGGAGAATCTTCCTCCGGCATGATTGAACACTTCATTAACTACTTGATTAACTTGAGTTAGTGCCTAAAAGCCAGGAAAGCCTGGCTTTTTTATTTAAAAGAAATAGCATATAAAATATGAATAAAAATATTGAAGGGGGACCTATATTTATCTTAGGAGAAATGCACGGTGCTGATGTGAACCCACAAATCATAAAAGAATTTGTTTTAAACATAAATCCAAAAGCCGTTTTTTTTGAGTGGCCAATTGCTTGGCAAGATGCACTAGAAAATAATGATTTTCAATCTATTCAAAATTATGCTTCTCAAACACAAGACGGTCGATTTCTTGAAAAACATTTTGAATTACTAGTTTTTTTAAAAGAACAGGGAATTAAAGTATTCGGATTTGATTCATTTGGTAAATCATTTGTAGATAGGGAACAGAAGATGGCTAAAAATATAAAAATTATTTTAAAAAACAATAATTTAAGAAAAGAAAAAATAATAGTCGTCACGGGAAATTTACATGCAAGAAAAAAAGTCTTTAAGTTAGAAGGAGAACTAGTGTCCCCTTTAGCTTTAAGATTGGGTAAGGGGATAACTAGTATTTTTATAAGATATGGTTCGGGTAAAATATATAATTTTAAAACCATGAAGGTGAGCGACAAATATGTAAAATCCAAGATTGTAAAACACGGAAAAAATTTAATCACATCGAAAAGTCTTTTTTATGACTATGAATATCTTGTTGATAACACTAAGGCAGGGAAAATACCTAGCTTAAAAAACAAAAGACCGGGGAACAGTAAATGTAAATAAGGGTAGGCACAGTTAACTCGCTTTCTTCGGTTTCCCCAGCTTTCCCAATATTGTCCCTGTTTATCGGGAGTCTCAAAAGTGGTGGACGAGTACAAACACTTGAAACAAATGGCGATTTAGTGTATCTTTTACAAGAACACGCTTCACATCTTGACTGTGAGTGTGTAAGTTTGTTATCATATTGCACTCATTGATTTAATGTCGACCACCAAACAAGAACCAGAAACAGTCGAAGCAGAAGTTATAGAGGCTTTGCCTAACACCATGTTTCGTGTTAAGAGGTTAGACAATGATGAGGAAATGCTTACCTATTTGGCAGGCAAAATGAGACTTCATAGGATCAGGGTTTTGATCGGCGACAAAGTGGCTGTTGAACTTGATCCCTACGGAGGTAAAGGACGAATAAACAGAAGATACTAATGAAAGTTAAAGCTTCAGTTAAAAAGATGTGCCCTAATTGTAAGATCATCCGCAGAAAGGGTTATATCTATGTTAGATGCAGTAAAAACCCTCGCCATAATCAGCGACAAGGATAATTTTATTTATGAGAATTGCCGGAATTACAATCCCAGATAATAAACATCTAGAAATTGGATTAACCGAGGTCTATGGTGTTGGTCGTTCTCAAGCCAGAAAAATTCTTGAAAAGGTGGGTGTTGATCCAAAAACCAAAGCGAAAGACATTTCTTCCAAAGATGAAGGCAGTCTCAGAGAGGAAGTCGAGAAACTTAAAATAGAAGGTGATCTCAAAAGGGAAAGTTCTTCTAATATAAAAAGGTTGAAAGACATAGGCTCATACAGGGGAATGAGACATTCAAGGAGTCTCCCTTCGAGAGGCCAGAGAACAAAAACAAATTCAAGAACAAGAAGAGGGAATGTAAGAAAAACAATGGGCACAGGACGAAGAGCCTTAACCAAGACATAGAATTATGGGTAAGAAAAGAGTTGTTAAAAAAACAGGTGGAGAATTTAGCGGAGAAAAAGGCCGAAAGGCTGTTTCTTCAGCACCCAAAAAGAAAGTGGATTCCGTTGTTTTATATATAGATGCCACTTACAACAACACCAAGGGCACGCTGACTGATCCTTCCGGAAATGCTTTAAGCTGGACATCTTCCGGCTCTCTTGGATTTAAGGGGGCCAAAAAGGGAACACCTTTTGCGGCCGCAAAGATAGGAGAGATTTTAGGCGAAGCTGCAAATTCTATGGGTGCAAGACAAGCTTCGGTGGTTGTTAAAGGTGTCGGAGCGGGCAGAGAATCAGCTGTTAGATCATTTGCCTCCAAGGGCATAAGTATAAGTTCCATAAAGGACATAACCCCGGTTCCACATAATGGACCGAGGCCTAAAAAACCCAGAAGAGTGTAAAAAATAAATATGAAAATCGGACCAAAATACAAATTAGCACGCCGTCTCGGGGCTCCAATATTTGAGAAAACTCAGACACAAAAATACGCGCTCCGTGAACAACAAAAAGACCGAGGTAGAAGAAGGGGAAGAGTTTCCGACTACGGTCGCCAGCTTTCCGAAAAACAAAAAGCTCGTTTAACTTACGGGGTTACCGAAAGGCAGTTTAGAAACTATGTCAGAAAAGCTATGGAAACCAGAGGTGTGGAGCCAACAGTGGCCCTCTTTAATCTCTTGGAAAGAAGGCTCGATAATGTTGTTTTCAGAATGGGGTTGGCACCAACAAAAAGAGCGGCCCGTCAAAGAGTTTCTCACGGACATCTTATGGTCAACGGTAGAAGAGTAACAGTTCCTTCTTATTCTGTTAAAGATGGAGATGTTATCAAGATAAGGGAGGCCAGCCAAGATAAACCGATGTACGCAACTCTTGATGAAGACCTGAAGAATGTTCAAAAAACAAACTGGCTTTCTTTTGATCTTAAAAAGAAAGAGGGAAAAGTTTCCGGTGCACCCAAGTTTGAGGCTTCAGACTTGATGTTCGATTTAGGAGTAATAGTCGAGTTTTATAGTCGTTAATTTTATTAATTAATCACCCTTTAATTTTCATAACTATGGAAGATAAAAATATAGTTCTACCCTCACAACCCAAAGTCATTGAGGAAGGAGATGTAAAAGGTCGCTATCAAATAGACGGCTTGTATCCGGGGTACGGTCATACTCTCGGAAATTCACTCAGAAGAATTGTTCTGTCCTCTTTGCAGGGCGCCGCAATAACTTCTGTAAAAATTGATGGAGTAAGTCATGAATTCTCAGTTATTGATGGCGTAAAAGAAGATGTTGTTGCTATTCTTTTGAACCTAAAACAGGTTCGTTTTGAAATGCACACGGATGAACCTCAGACCATAGGCCTCAGTGTCAAGGGTGATAAAAAAGTAACCGCTGAAGACATAGTACCCAGTGGGCAACTCACTATCGTTAACCCCGATCAACACATAGCAACACTTACTGATAAAAAGTCGGAACTAAGTATGGAAATTGTTGTAGAGAGGGGGGTTGGTTATGTTCCCAAAGAAGTTGGAAAACAGGGCAAAGTTGATATTGGTTCAATTGCTTTAGATGCAATATATACCCCGATAAGAAGGGTTAACTACGAAGTTGAAAATATGCGTGTTGGTGACAGAACAGACTTCAATAAATTAACTTTTTTCATTGAGACAGACGGCACAATAACCCCTCGAGAGGCACTGGAAAGGTCAATTAAAATAATGATTAACCAACTCAAAGCAATTGTTGGTTTTAAAGAAGATGAAGAGGAAGAAGAGGAGGAAGAAGTCAAAACAGAAGAAAAGACAAGTGACGATGATTCAGAATCGGAATTTTTGAAAACCAGAATCGAAGACTTGGATCTTTCTCAAAGAACTCTTAATGCTTTGACGGGGGCAAATATAAGGACTGTTGGAGGTCTTGTTAGAAAGAAGGAATCTGACATTCTTGAAGTTGATGGTCTTGGTAACAAGGGCTTGAACGAAATTAAAAAGATTCTAAAAAAGAATAAAACAGAACTAAGGGAGTAGTTGATTGAACCGTTCATCCGTGTATAATACCGAGAATCTTTATTTATGAAGCACCACAAAACAGAGAGAAAATTGGGAAGAACCTCAGGCCAGAGAAAAGCACTCCTGGCTTCTTTGGCTCGTTCTCTTGTGCTTGAAGAGAAAATCAAAACCACTGAAGCCAAAGCCAAAGAACTGAGACCTTTTATAGAAAAAATGGTCACAAACGGTAGAAAGGGAACACTTGCATCAAGACGGCAGGCTGTTTCTGTGCTTGGAGATGAAGCTGGCAAAAAAATTGTTACCGATATTTCAGAACGGTTTAAAGACAGAAACGGTGGCTATACCAGAATAACCAAATTACCACTGAGAAAGAGCGACTCGGCTAAAATGGCAGTAATTGAATTTGTTTAATATGTCTAAAAAAGATTATAAAATAGACGCAGAAGGAAAAACTATTGGTAGAGTGGCAAGCGAGGCCGCAAAAGTTTTGATGGGCAAAGACAGCCCTGAATACAAACCCAATGTTGTCGTATCTGTTGCTGTTCAAATAGTTAACGCTTCTAAGAGCAATATAAGTGAGAAAAAGAAGGTTGGTAAAACATACAGCCGATACAGCGGATATCCGGGAGGGCAGAAAGTCCGCAATTTGGAAGATCTCATTAGTAAAAAAGGTATTTCTGAGGTTTACAAAAAAGCGGTTTACGGTATGCTTCCAGGAAACAGATTAAGATCGGAAAGGATGAAGAACTTGTCAATTTCAGAATAATATGAAAAAAACTCAACTAAAAGAAAAGCTTGAACAAGCAAAACCCAAGGGGGTCAGTGATGAATACACCGAGGGTATTGGAAGAAGAAAAACCTCTGTTGCAAGAGTGAGGCTCTTTGAATCTGACAAGAATCTATATGTCGTAAACGGTGATAGTTTAGAGGCCTATTTTCCCACTGCAGAATTAAGGTATGTAATAGAGGATCCCTTTAAAAAGGCGGAGACAGACAAGAAGTTTTTTGTGTCTGCCAAAGTTTCCGGTGGAGGTAAAAGTTCTCAAGCAGAGGCTGTTAGACATGGAATCTCCAGAGCGCTTGTTGGTTTAGACCCCGATCTAAGAACGACTCTCAAGAGAGCCGGTTTCCTCAAACGCGACGACAGACAGGTTGAACGGAAAAAGTTCGGACTTAAGAAGGCCAGAAAGGCTGCTCAGTGGAGCAAGCGATAATACTGCAAATTTAAAACGGACATTATGTGTTCGTTTTTTGGTTGAATATACTTAAAAATTAATTATAATTTTTAACACAAATTTACTGTTTATGAAAAAAAAGGAAGAAGCAGAAGAAATATCCTTTGAAGAAGATCCTGATTTTACTTCTTCAGAGGCGGAAAAAAAGATAAAAAAACTAAAAGAAAAACTTCATGCTTGCCAGGAAGATAAGAATAATTATCTGAATTCTTGGCAAAGAGCGCAGGCTGAGTTTGTTAATGCCAGAAAGAGAGATGAGGAAGACAAAAAAATATCTTCCAAAATGGCAAAGGAGGAACTGCTATTAAAAATAATTCCTGTCGTTGATAGTTTTGAATCGGCTTTTTCCAACAAAGAATCCTGGGAAAGTGCTCCGGAAAAATGGCGTAACGGTGTTGAACATATATACAAACAAATTAAATCCGTTTTGGTTTCCGAGGGAATAGAGGAATTTGGAAAACCCGGCGAAGATTTTGACCCCGGTTTTCATGAAGCTTTGGACACCGTCCCAACCAAGGATGAAAAAAAAGACGGAAAAATATTTGAGGTTATTCAAAAGGGTTATTCGTTTAATGAAAAAGTTATTCGTCCGGCAAAAGTTAGGGTTAACGGAATAGAAGATTAAGGCTTGCACAACAAAGGAGGAGGGTGTATTATAAATGCAAATAATTTTCATTAAGAGTTTAGTGATTATCTAAATATAAAAATTATGTCAAAAATAATCGGTATTGATCTTGGTACAACAAATTCCGCTGTCGCAATTATGGAGGCCGGACAGCCAAAAATAATTGAAAACAGCGAAGGTAATAGAACAACACCTTCTTATGTTGCTTTATCCAAAAATAATGAACGGCTTGTTGGTCAAATTGCAAGGAGACAGGCGGTTACCAATCCCCAAAATACGGTTTATGGCATAAAGCGTTTTATGGGGCATAAACTCGAGGACGAAGGTGTTCAGAAGGATGCCAAAAATGTTTCCTATGAGCTAGAGAAAGGGGAAGATTCCGGTGTTAAGGTAAAAATGGGTGATAAGTCCTACAGACCAGAGGAAATATCTGCAATGATTCTTCAAAAACTAAAATCAGACGCGGAAGCGAAGCTTGGGCAAAAAGTTACAGAAGCGGTTATCACCGTACCCGCCTACTTTAATGATTCTCAAAGGCAGGCAACCAAAAAAGCGGGTGAAATTGCCGGTCTGGATGTTAAGAGAATTCTAAACCAGCCGACAGCCGCCGCCTTGGCGTTTGGTTTTGACA
>CAZROQ010000008.1:0-290 GCA_964601755.1 uncultured Candidatus Saccharibacteria bacterium | reverse complement strand
TTTTTGACTTTGGTGGCGGAACTTTTGACATCTCTATTTTAGAAGTGGGTGATGATGTCGTTGAAGTTAAAGGCACAGACGGCGACTCTCATTTGGGTGGTAAAGATATCGACCAAGAAATAATAAACTGGCTGGCTATTGAATTCAAGAAAGAAAATGGCGTTGACATAACCAAAGACAGATTGGCTTTACAACGGCTTGATGAAGCTTCTGAGAAGGCCAAAATTGAGCTTTCCAGCGCTTCCGAGTCGGAAATATAACGTGTCTATTTCTTTTCTAGAGTCAAACGC
>CAZROQ010000007.1:10413-13144 GCA_964601755.1 uncultured Candidatus Saccharibacteria bacterium | reverse complement strand
AAATTGAAAATTCATTGAAAATTGCCTGTCCCGAGCGTGTCGAGGGAAAAAATTTCTATTTATCTCTACCCTCGAGCATTTTAAACACCTCTTCGTTGATCAGGATCGTCTCGACATATACGCGAATGTTTTGATCATTAGCCTGTGGGTAGTGCTCTTTGAGTCTGTTAACTTCATTTTTGTACATCTCTTTGTCTGGCTGTAATCCTTCTTCAGAAGCGATTTTGTTTAGAATCAGCTGGAACTTTGCTTTTTTCTCTGCGCTTGGTCGCCACTCCTTTCTTAAATCCTCTTCTTTTTTACCGAGCTTTTCTAGATAATCATTCCACTCCATTCCCGATCTTGAAACATCATCTTTAAACTGGGCAAACATTTTTTGAAGCTCACTGTCAACCAAAATGTCCGGCAGATCTACTCTGGTTTTTTCGATAAGTTTCTCGGCAATTGAGGTTCTGAGCTTCTCTTTTTGGTGTAATTCTTTTTCTCTTTTTAGGTTTTCTTTAAGTTTTGTTTTGAGGTCTTCCAAATTTTTAAATTCCCCCAATCTTTTTGCCAAATCATCGTTAAGTTCGGGAAGATCCTCATCTTTGAGGTCTTCTGCCTTAATTGGTTCTGCGGGGTTGTCTCCAGAAAGTTCTTGTCTGGTCTTTTGTTTTTCTTGGATGGCGATGTTTTGGCGAATTTGTTTGATTGTTTCGTCGACCTCGTTTTCCGTGATGATTATTTCTTCTTTATCGGAGTTTTTTCTTTCATCCTCGGATATTTTTTTGTAGTCGGCGACTTTAAATTCCGGCAGTACGGCGGCAACAATCGAAAAGCCCAGCGGGTTATCTGGTGCTATTTTTGTTATTGATATTTTGGGTTGTCCGATTGCCTTGATTTCATACTCAGAAAGAATTTGAGGGTAGGCCTCAGACAGTGCGTTTTGTGAAGCTTCTTCTAAGATTCTTTGGGCGCCTACTTTCTTTTCAACCATATCCTTGGGGGCATAGCCTTTGCGGAAACCTTCTACCTCGACTTCATCTGCCAGCTTGCCAAGTGCCTCCGCTCGCTTTTCTTTCATAGCTTCGGCGGATATTTCTCCGGTTATCTCTTTGGTGGATTTTTCTCCATCTTTAACTTCTATGTTTTGATAGATTTTTGGTGTTTCGTTTTGTTTTTCAGACATTTTTATTTAGGTTATTCTAGGTTGCTAGGACACTAGGTTACTAGGGTGCTAGGGTTTTTATTTTTCAAATTTTTCTTTGTATAGCTCGATTGACTTATTGACCGCTTCTTGGGCGTCTTTTCTACCTTTTATGGCAGGGATGGTAACCTCCTTGTCTTCTATCGTTTTGTAGGTTTCAAAGAAGTGCTTGATTTCTTTGATGGTGTGTTCGTTTACATCTTCGAGGTCTCGGGCGTTGTCCCAACGAGGATCGTCTGTTGGTACTGAAATTATTTTGTAATCACTTTCACCACTATCGATCATTTCCATAACCGCCACGGGTCTAACTTTTACAAGAATACCGGTTGATAGCGGATTTGTTGTCAAAACAACAACATCAAGAGCATCTTCGTCTTCCCAAAGGGTTTGAGGAGCGAAACCGTAATCAAAAGGATAGTCTTGAGATGTTTTCATTGCCCTATCGAGCTTGATGAGGCCGGTTTCTTTGTCTATTTCGTACTTGTTTTTAGATCCTCGCGGGATCTCGATAATTACATTTATTTCTTCAGGGGCTTTGT
Organism: uncultured Candidatus Saccharibacteria bacterium; assembly: GCA_964601755.1. Lineage (GTDB taxonomy): Bacteria > Patescibacteriota > Minisyncoccia > Phycocordibacterales > CAZROQ01 > CAZROQ01. The sequence continues at coordinate 11,419 of CAZROQ010000007.1, read as the reverse complement.
CGCCAAGAGAAACTTCGTGCCAAAGATTCATGATAAATATGGATTATGAATAATTAGTTAATGATTTATTTTAACAATTTAATTTTATTTTTTTAGTATATCAGTTATTTCTTTTCGTTCTCTTACTTATCCGCTTCTTCTTCCGGTTCGTTTTCAGTTTTTTGATTTTCCGTTGACTCATTCTCGTTTTTCTCATCCGAGCCTTCTTCAACGGATTCTTCTTTTTCACCTCCTTGTTTTTCTTCGGTTTCTTCTGACACCTCGGGTTTCTCTTCTTTTTGGGCTTCTGTTTCCTTTGTCTTGTCTTTCGTTTCTTCGTTTTCAAGAGAATCGCTAATTTCAACCTCTCCGCTTTCATCGGCTTCGGCGATTTGTTCGCCTTCCGTTCCTTGAATGTCAATTCTCCAGCCGGTCAGTTTCGCGGCTAGGCGGACATTCTGACCACCTTTACCAATGGCAAGAGATTGCTGGTCTTCGGAGACCTGAACTTTTGCCTGATTGTTTTCTTCGTCTATTTCAACTTCCAATATTTTAGCGGGGGAGAGAGCGTCTTCAATAAATTGAACCGGATTTTCAGACCATTCAATAATGTCTATTTTTTCTCCACCAAGCTCGCTCATTACTGTCGAAACACGGACTCCTCTCTGACCAACCAGTGCACCAACCGGATCAATATGCTCGTCTGTAGAAAAAACAGCAATTTTGGTTCGTGATCCGGCTTCTCTAGCGACCCCTTTTATCTCAACGGCTCCCGTTCCAAGCTCGGGGGTTTCAAGTTCAAAAAGTTTTTGCAGAAATTTCGGGTGAGAACGGCTGAACCTTAGAAAGACCCCTCGGTTTCCTTCCTCTACTTTCAGAAGAAGAGCGCGGACTCTTTCTCCCTGTCTGAATCTTTCTCCTGGGATCTGTTCTTCGCGTGGCAAAATGCCTGTTGCGCGTCCAAGATCAAGAAAAATATTACCCCTTTCAACTCTTTGGACTGTTCCACTGACAACCTCATCTGACT
>CAZROQ010000007.1:0-10403 GCA_964601755.1 uncultured Candidatus Saccharibacteria bacterium | reverse complement strand
GACCTTCTCGGCCTCTCTGATTTTTTGCATAATGACTTGCTTGGCGGTTTGGGAAGCGATACGACCGAAGTCACTTTTGAGTTCCAGTGGAAATGTCAGCTCTTCTTCCGGCTCCGCGCCAGACTTGATTTTTCTGGCATCCTCAATAGGGATGTGGTGTTCTGGATTGAAAACAACCCTTTCGTCATCTTCATCAAGATCTTCTTTTTCTTCAACCACTTGGTCTGGGTCAACAACAATGCGTACTTGATAAAACTCTACCGCGCCGGTGGTTTGGTCGAATTTAGCCCTGATAATCTGGCCTTTTTTGCCAAACTCTTTTTTATAGGCGGTTGCCAAAGCGGATTCGATGGCATCTATTAGTTTTTCTTTTGGGACACCGCGTTCTTCTTCGAGTTGATCGAGGACGGCGTTTATTACTTTTAAGTCAAACATATATGTATTTTTATTTTTTAAAAAAATAATCCGCCTCAATGGGCGAATTCATTCATCTCCGTAATTCAGATATTGTCATTATACACATTCTTTGGGTCTCGTCAATCGAGCTGTCGTGATATCATATAGCTTATGGATATAAGCTCCGCAAAAGGATTTACAATAATAGAACTTCTGGTAGTCATTGCCATTATTGGTGTTATTACCGCGGTTACGATTTTTAACCACGGCGATCTCAGTGACCAGCTTCAGCTGAGGCACTCGGCGGATGTTCTTTCTTTGAAGCTTCGTGAAGCGCAGGCTTTTGGGTTGGGTGTCAGAGAGGCGGATAACCCGCCGGGTTCTTTGGAAGATGATCAGAAGTTTCAGGTGTCTTATGGTGTTTATTTAAATGTGAATACTTCTAACACGGCCTTCGTTTATTTCATTGATTTGCCTGAATCAGGTTCTTTTTCCGGAGATGATAAATATAATTTTGGGAGCGACCCTTTTGACTGCAGTGAAGATGAGTGTATTAGTGTTGTGCAGGTTGGAAGCGGTAATGTTATCCAAGGTGTTGAATACACAAAAGACGATGGCAGTAGTTGGTTAGATGTAACCAATAATGATGTTAGCGTAACTTTCGCTCGCCCCGACCCGTTTGCGGATATCTTTGTTGAAGGGGAGAGCGGTGAGATTGATGAACTGAAAATAACACTGGTTTCTCCAAAGGACAGAACTATTGATGTTTCAATTGCCAAGGAGGGCAAGGTTTCGGTTGAATAATTTATGAAAAAAAGTTTCGATGACAAAAAAATAAAGGGTTTCACACTAATAGAGATTATCGTTGCTTTGGCTGTTTTTATGATACTGGTAACTTTGGGTATTGGAGCTCTTTTGAGAATTATTGACGCTCACGCCAAAACACAGTCGCTACAACTTGTTATGAACAACCTCAATTTTACTGTCGAATCAATGTCTCGGCATATAAGGTTTGGTAATAATTATGACTGTGACATAAGCGATGATATTCTTGATTCGTGTATTGGCGGGGGGGAGGAGGTTGGTATTATTTTTGAAGGAGAGTCGATGGTTTATAAACTGGGGACTCTTGATAATGAAGATGGAGATGCCTCAGCATCTTCCGCAATCGGCTCAATTTGGCAGAAAGTAGGAAGCGAATCATCACGCAGATTGACATCTTCTGAAGTTGATATAGAGGAGCTCAAATTTTATGTCTATGACACCGCCACTTTAGCGGATGGGAACGATGACCAGCCGAGAGTAACAATAGTCATTGAAGGCAGGGCGGGTCTTAAACAGGCCGTTTCCAGTGATTTTGTTTTGCAAACAACCGTTAATCAGAGGGATAATGAAGAGTTTTAATTAGTATGAACCACGACAGAAAAAATAAAAACAGCGGTTTTACTTTGGTAGAGATGCTGGTCGCCGTATTTATCTTGTTGATCGCTCTGGTCGCTGCTTTTACCGCTGCTCAAAGGAGCATCTTTGCTTCACTTAACGCTCGCGACCAAGTCATTGCCTTTTACCTGACCCAAGAGGCATTTGAGCTTGTTAAAAATATCCGTGATTCGAATATTCAGGCAAATAATCAGATTGGCACAGCCTGGCGAAATGGTTTCAATGGTACAGGCGGTCCGAATTGTCTTAACCCCAATTTTTGCACCATCGACTTTAATGCTGACGAGCCGGTTGTTGCCCAGTGTGATCCAGATACGACGGGCGACTGCCTTGTTTATCAGCACAAAGACGAAGGCTATTACGGCCATAGTTCCGATTCCGATTGGAACCCGACCAATCTTGAAAGATACTTCACTTTTGAAGATGTTGACGCTCACGAGATAAAAGTTACGGTGACGACCAAGTGGAAGGTGGGTGTTTTCCCAAGGAGTTTCAGTGTCAATGAGTACATAACCAAGTGGCGATTCCAGCCTCAGATATAAACTAAAATGATAAAACAAAAAGAAACACAAAAAGGTTTTGCTCTCTACTTTTCAATTATTATTGCAAGTATTGTTATTTTTATAGGCATTGCCGTTGCCGATATCTCTTTTCAGGAGGTTCGGCTTTCCCAGTCTGGCAGGCAGTCCCAGTATGCGTTTTATGCTTCCAACACGGGTATTGAGTGTGCTCTCTACCATGATTCAACTAACGCATCTTTTCCTTTAGATGAAGATGATGTATCTGATGGGAAACCGTTGGATATTACTTGTACCGGACATTCGGAAAATGAAATTAGTGGGGGAGGAACTTTTGGTGATATAGACAATCAGGAGTTTCTTGTGGAAGCTGACAGCGACAGCGCCACAACAACCTTCAAGCTTTTTAATGTTAATGATTCTCCCGCCCCCGAATCCTGCGTGATTGTTTCTGTCGGCAAGAGAGTTGATTCTGGTGTAATAAAGACAACCATTGAGTCTCGAGGTCGTGATAAGTGTGATGGTTCCAGAAGAACAGAAAGAGCCATCAGAATTAATTATTAGTGTTAAATTAATTCTGGGTTTAGAATTTAGAATCAAGGCACAAGTGTATGAGATTTCTCAAAAAACAAAAATGAATTTCTTCAAAAATCTAAAATCTAAAATCAAGAATCAAAATATGTTGGAGCTCGGATATTCAAATCATCTCTCCAGACAAACCCTCATTTATTCGCGTATAATTCGCGTATTGGCGTCGCTCCTTTCGCGTCATTCGCGTGCAATTAGCGTATTGGCGTCGCTTCTTTCGTGTCATTCGTGTGTAATTCGTAATCGGTGTCGCTCTTGTAATTAGTGTCGCTTTATGAAAGTCGATCAAGATCAATTAACTAAGTTTATAGCCGATTCCGGCTTGGTATCCAAAGACGAGCTGGATAAAGCCCAAAAAAAAGCCCAAAAACAAAAAAAGGGAATCGGCGATTCTTTGGTGGATGAAAACACCATCAGCGAAGACGATCTGCGTCGTATGCAGGCTTATATCTTGGGCATTCCTTTTGTCGATCTTAAAGGGCAAAGAATCGAGTTTGAAGTGCTTTCTTTAATTCCAGAACCCATCGCTCGAAATCATAACATTGTCGCTTTTAGAAAAAGTAGCGATTCTTTGGAAGTGGCTATGCTCGACACCGACGATCTTACAGCTATTGATTTTGTTAAAAAGAAAGTTGGTTTAAAAATTCTTCCTCGACTCACGGACAACGAGTCAATGAAGGATGCTCTTATTCAGTATCAGAAATCTTTAAAAGCCGAGTTTGGAGACATAATTCAAAACGAAGCCCTATCTGTTAAGACAATAGAAGAAGAAGGTGATGAGGATGTGTCTGAAGATGAGCTCAAAGAGCTTGCCGAGGATGTACCCGTTGTCAGAATTGTTGATACTCTTTTGAAACACGCAATCATTCAAGGTGCTTCCGATATTCACATAGAGGCGTTGGAAAACCAGATTTTGATTCGTTACAGAATTGACGGAATTTTGCGTGACGCTATGAAACTTCCCAGAAATGTTGGTCCATCAATAACTGCCAGAATTAAAGTGCTATCCAGCTTGAAGCTCGATGAAAAAAGATTGCCACAAGACGGCCGTTTCAAAATAGAGCTGGAGGGTGAGAAAGTTTCTTTTCGTGTTTCAACCCTGCCGACCCAGTATGGAGAAAAAACGGTTATGCGTCTTTTGCGAGATAATGTTTCTGGTTTTACTCTCGAGTCTCTCGGTTTTCACGGTCAAGCCCTAGAGCGCGTTCACGAAGCCACTAAAAGAAAAACCGGAATGATTCTGACAACAGGTCCAACCGGTTCCGGTAAAACAACCACTCTTTACACAGTCCTTGATATCCTCAATTCACCTGATGTAAACATCTCTACTGTCGAAGATCCTGTTGAGTATCAGATGAAAAGGATAAATCAAACTCAGGTAAAACCGGAAATAGGGTTTACTTTTGCAAACGGGATGAGATCTTTGGTCCGCCAAGACCCCGATGTCATTATGATTGGAGAGATTCGAGACAACGAAACAGCCGGTCTTGCTGTTAATGCTTCCTTGACCGGCCACTTGGTGCTTTCCACTCTGCACACCAACTCTTCGGCGGGTGCCATACCTCGTCTGCTTGATATGGATGTAGAGCCCTTTCTTTTGATATCAACTCTTGAGGTTATAATCGCTCAGCGTTTGGTGCGTCGTCTTGGTGAAAAAAAAGAGAAGTATAATCTGACAGACGCGGAAATTTCTTCTTTGAGTGAGTCTGTCGATATGGAAAGAGTCCTTTATTTTTTGAAGGAGGAAAACATAGTTAAGTCCTCGGACACCCTCAAAGACATAACCTTTTATCGGCCTAAAAATACCACTAAAACAGAAGACGGCTATCATGGTCGGCTCAGTATTCTGGAAGTTCTTCAAATGAGCCCTGCAATTAAAGAAATCATTTCAAGTAATGGTACTTCGGATGAAATTGAGGCGCAGGCCAAAAAGGAAGGTATGATGACAATGTTTGAGGATGGTATTTTTAAAGCTTCTCAGGGGATAACCTCGATCGAGGAAGTTTTCCGAGTCATCTCTTCATAATAAAATTAGCGTATGCCTTTATATAAATACAAAGCAGTAGAAGAAGATAGTGGAGAAACTGTAGAAGGGGAGTTGGAAGTCGAGAATAAGGCCGTTTTGTACGAGCAAATGAGAAGCAAAGGGTCTAGGGTTATTAGTGCTGAAGAAGAAAAAGTTTCAAAACTTTCTTTTAACAAGCTTTCAGAAAAATTTTCGCGAGTTAGTTCCAGAGAAAAAATAACTTTTGCTCAAAACCTTTCCGCCATGGTTAAAGCGGGGCTCACGGTTTCGAGGGCTCTTTCTGTTATAGATCGGCAGACCAAAAACCCAAAATTTAAAAAGGTTTTAAGTACGGTGCGAACAAAAATAAATGAGGGTAATTCTCTGCATCAGGCGATGGCGGAATTTCCCAAAGTCTTTTCATCACTTTTTGTTTCTATGGTTAAAGCCGGTGAAGAAAGCGGTAACTTGGCGCAGTCGCTCGATGTGGTCGGCGAGCATATGAAGCAGTCTTACGAACTCAAAAGAAAGGTCAAAGGAGCTATGATGTATCCGGGGATAATCCTTTTTATCATGGTTCTTATCGGAGTGTTGATGCTTGTCTATATTGTTCCAACTCTTCAGGATACTTTCGAAGATATTGGCGCGGAACTTCCTCCTCAAACCAAGTTCGTTATCGGAGTCAGTAATTTTTTGCAAAACTACCCTCTGCTACTCATTGGTGCCCTGATAGCTCTGATTGTGATTTTTGTTTACATACTTAAGACTTCTTGGGGAAAAAGAGGTTTTGAGTTTGTCATTTTGCATTTGCCGGTTATTGCCAATTTGGTTAAAGAGGTCAATGCCGCCAGAACAACTAGGACAATGTCATCTCTTCTTTCATCGGGGGTTACTATGACCGAATCCATTGATATCACCGAAGATGTTATTCAAAACTCTTATTACAAAGAAATTATTTCTATGGCGGGCGAAAGAATTGAAAAAGGAGAAAACTTTTCTTCTGTTCTATCGGAGCACGAAAAACTTTATCCGGTTTTTGTTAGTGAAATGATTAGTGTCGGTGAAGAGACCGGAAAGATTGATGAAATGCTCATAAAAGTTGCTGAGTTTTACGAAGATGATGTTAGTGAAAAAACAAAGAATATGTCCACCATCATTGAACCGGTCTTGATGGTTATCATCGGAATCGCGGTCGGCTTCTTTGCCTTCTCAATGCTTACCCCGATGTATTCTTTGGTTGATAGTTTATAGGATATATCATTGAATGAAATATTTTAAAAAAAGAGAGCACAAAAGCAAAACAGAAAACGAGGCTGGCATAAGTCTCGTTGAGGTTGTTGTGGCGTCAGCTCTCGTTGTGGTTCTTGTAATTGGCACCTATCGGGGTTATTTGGGTGTTATGGATATATTGCAACTTTCCAGATACAAAGTAGCCGCTACTGACTTAGCGACAGAAAAAATTGAATTGATTCGCAACATTCCTTTTCAGAATATCGGCATACAAGATGGCCTCCCTCCGGGGGTTATCCCCAAAGAAGAGGAAGTTGTTAGGGGTTCGACCTCGTTTGTTGTCACTTCTACCGTTAGAGATATCGACGATAATTTTGACGGGACAATAGGTGGTGACCCCAATGACACTTCTCCTGCCGATTACAAAAAAGTTGAAGTTGAGGTGGTTTGTGTAAATTGTGATTACGATCCCGTGATTTTAACAACCACGGTGGCTCCCAAAGGTTTAGAGACAATCGCTGGTAACGGAGCGCTTTTTGTCGAAGCCTTTGATGCCAATGGTGAGCCCATTGTTGAAGCAGATGTTCATATAGAAAATAATTCTTTGGATCCGATTGTTATTGTAGATGAAACAACCAATAACCAAGGAATGCTTCAAATAGTAAACGCGCCACCGGCTTCTGACACCTACGAAATTACTGTTAGCAAAGACGGGTACACAACATCTAAAACTTATGAACCCGGAGCCCCCGGCAATCCTAATCCGGAGGAGCCACACGCAACTGTTGTTGAAGGTAGTGTCGCGGAAAGAAGTTTTTCCATAGATAAAGTCAGCACGGCAAATATTGCCTCATTTACAAAAACATGTAGCCCTGTTGGAAACATAGATTTTAATTTACAAGGGTCCAAAAAAATAGGTCAAGAACCTGTTGTTTATAAATATAATCAAGACCACCAAACTAATGGCTCGGGGTTTCTGACCATAAATGATTTTGAGTGGGACACATATACCATAAGCTCTCTGGATTCTGCTTATGACATTTCCGGTATTACCCCAACCAGCCCTTTTATTGTAAATCCGGATTCTGAAATAGATGTATCTCTTACTGTGAGTCCCGTAAATTCTAATAGCCTTCTTGTGTCCGTATTAGATTCTGAGACCGGTCTTCCTCTTTCCGGTGCGACTACCACACTCGAATCTTCGGGGGGCGGAGAGGATGTCTTTCTGACCGGACGCGGTTTTTTGTCTCAAACGGATTGGTCGGGTGGTTCCGGTCAGGAATTATATGAAGATGAAACCAGATTTGATACCGCTGATTCCAGTATTGACATCGACAATCCCGAAGGAGAACTAAAATTAACCGAGGTTTTTGGCTCGTATTCAGAAGATGGGGTTTTAACTTCGTCTATTTTTGATACTGGTTCTGATAGCAATTTTCACCACATCACATGGGAGCCGGGAGATCAGCCGATTTCTGCCGGTCCTCTAAGCGTGCGGTTTCAGATAGCGACATCAAACTCTACTACTACCGAGGACTGGCTTTTCGCCGGGCCCGATGGTACCTCCGGTACATACTATGTAACCCCAAACACGGCAATCGCCGATTTGCATGACGGAGACAGGTATTTTAGATACAAATTGTTTTTACATACAGACGACACAGACTTTACCCCAAATGTCTCCGAAGTTTCTTTCACTTTTGCTTCCGACTGCGTGCCTGCCGGTCAGGTTATTTTTCAGGGTAAAAGTATGGATGATTACACCTTGAAAGTTGAGAAAGATGGTTATTTAAACACCGATGAGATTGTGGAAATAGGTTCTTCTTGGCAACAAAAAGTGATCACATTAAGTCCGGAATAAAATGATAAAATTTTTTAGTAATCACAAAAAGAATTTCCATCAAATTGGCGGTCAAATGGATGATAAAGACAAATCTGTTGGAGGTTTCTCGTTGGTGGAAATATTGATTGTGGTTTCTATTACGGTAATTTTGCTTCTTGTTCTATCTCTTTTTCAAAGAAACCTTTTTTTTCTAAGGTCAGTTTTACAAGGGCAATTTGACGATCAGTTTAACGCACGCAAACTTGTTGGAGGTATTATTGCGGAAATCAGAACCATATCGCCGGCCGAGAGTGGGGCATACCCGATAGAAACGGCTTCAGATTCAACACTTTCTTTTTTCACCGATCTCGACTCTGATGGAACAAAAGAAAGGATAAGATACACCCTTGAAGGAAGTGACTTGGTCAGAGGAGTAACTTTACCCGTGGGAGATAACCCACCTGTTTATCTTGATACAAACGAGGCCACTACCACCTTTATGACCAGCGTCGTTAATCTATCACTTGAACCAGTAGAACCTCTCTTCGAGTATTTCGATGAAACATATGCGGGAACATCGAGCCCAATTTCAAGCCCGGTGCCCGTCTCTGATGTTAGGTTGATAAAGGTAAAAGTTTTTCTCGATAGTCAGCCGAACCGTGACCCGGAGCCATTGGAGGTTGAGAGCCAATCAACAATCCGTAATTTAAGAGGAAGTATATGAAAACTTTTGTCAGACAAAAAGGTGCCGTAATTGTTCAAACTTTAGTTTTCGGTTTTTTGGCAGTGATTATTATCACTGCTTTGGTCGCCGCCGGTGGCACTGCCCTTAAAGCTTCCAGGCTTACTGTTTCAAACGAGCTCGCTTTTAATATCGCGGAGGCTGGGATTGAGTATTATAGATGGCACTTAGCACACGATAACGACGATTATCAAGATGGAACAGGTGCCCCCGGTCCTTATGTTCACAGCTACTCCGATAAAAACGGTGACACAATTGGAGAATTCGTTTTGGACATAACACCCCCTCAAGACGGTTCTACTGTTGTTACCATAAAGTCGACAGGTATTCCCTTAAATGCTTCTTCCAGTGCAAGGTCGATTGAAGTCGAGATGGCCATACCTTCTTTAGCCAACTATGCTGTGGTGGCTAATGATCAGATGCGTTTTGGAAGTGGAACAGAAGTTTTTGGCCCAATTCATTCAAACGGAGGAATTCGTTTTGATGGTTTGGCCCACAACATAGTCTCGAGTAGTAAAAATGAGTATGAAGACAATGATTCTGACGCTTGTACCGTAAATTCATGGGGTGTTCACACCTGTCTTTTCCCCGCAGACCCCGAACCTCCGGTGGAACCTCCCGCTCGGGAAGATGTTTTTATGGCGGGAAGATCTTACCCGGAAGTTGCTGTAAATTTTGCTGGAATAACAAGTGATCTAAAAAAGATGAAAGATGACGCTAAAGAAGGAGGGCACTACTTCGGAGATTCCGGTTCTGTTGGATATCACATTGTCTTGAAAACCAACGATACTTTTGATTTATATAAAGTGACATCAAATCAGGCACCACCTTCAGACTTTTGTAGTCATGACCAAGAAAATTGGGGTATATGGTCTGTGGGCAATGAGGTTTATGTCGATAATTATCAGATACCTGATAACGGCTTAATTTTTGTTGAGGATGATGTTTGGGTTGATGGTCAGATAGACTCTGCTCGTGTTACTGTGGCTTCCGGAAAATTTCCGGCTCAAGAAGCAACATATACCAATATAATAATTAATGATGATTTACTTTATACCAATTATGACGGTCAAGATGTCGTGGCTCTGATTGCTCAGGGTGATATTAGCTCAGGTCTTTACAGCGAAGATGACCTTCAAGTTGATGCTGCTCTGGTAGCTCAAAATGGTCGCGTTGGTAGATATTATTACCCAAAATATAAATGGTGGTGGATATTTAGATTTGATGCTTGTAAACCATACGATGACAGGGACACAATCACTCTTAACGGTATGATTGCAACCAACGAGCGTTACGGTTTTGCTTACACAGACGGTAATGGTTATGATGTTCGAAACATTAATTACGATGCAGATTTGCTTTACGGTCCACCGCCAAGTTTCCCACTAACTACTGATGAATATGAAACAATTCTTTGGAGGGAGGTGGATAATTGATAGACCGGAAGTATTAAACTGTTACAATAAGCGCCATGGCACGCAGACAAAAAATTGTTATCGGAAACTGGAAAATGAATCCGACCAGTTCGCGATCGGCTAGAAAGATTTTTTCTAACTCTCTTCGCCTTGCCGGCAAACTCAAAAAAGCCAGAGTGGTGGTGTGTCCGCCAAGCGCGTATCTTTGTCTTTTTTCATCAAAGCGCGGTTCCAAACATTTGGCCTT
>CAZROQ010000006.1:0-13272 GCA_964601755.1 uncultured Candidatus Saccharibacteria bacterium | reverse complement strand
GTTTAGGTATTTTCCGCCAAAAACACCCATTTCGAGCATTTCTTTTGGGGTTAGTTCCGGTTTAAAGTTTGGGTTAAAGTTTCTGCCTGCCGGCTCGGTAAGCTCATATGTGTAATTTTTTTGCATTTTGTCACTGGCAGTGATTTTTTTAGTTTTGTTCCGTGGCATAGTGATTATTATATAGTATGTGAAAAGTTTTCGTTCTCGGTATAGAATGGTAGCACTATGGCAAAATTGATTTTACTCAGACACGGAGAAAGTGTTTGGAACAAAGAGGGAAAGTTTACGGGTTGGACAGATGTTCTCCTAACAGATACGGGAAGAGCTGAGGCGCGAAAGGCCGGCGGATTGCTCAAAGAAAAAAATGTAAAAATTAACTCTATTTTTACATCGTATCTTAAGCGAGCCCACCAAACACTCGATATTGTTCTGGAAGTTATGGAGTACACGGGGATGCCTATTCGCCGGTCATGGCGTCTCAACGAAAGGCACTACGGGACTCTTCAGGGAAGAGATAAAAAGAAAACCGCAGAAGAGGAGGGGGAAGAAAAAGTAATGTCGTGGCGCCGAGGGTGGGAAGAAAAACCACCGGCACTGGACAAAGATGATTCTCGATGCCCACACAATGACCCGCTGTATGCCGATGTTCCTAAAGAAGAATTACCACTCACTGAATCTCTAAAAGATGCAATGGCGCGCATAGAGCCATATTGGGAAGGTGAAATTTATCCTGAAATTTTGAAAGGCAAAAATGTTTTGGTTGTTGCTCACGGTAACTCTCTGCGAGCGATTGTAAAAAAGGTTGATAATCTGACTCCGGAAGGTATTCGGGATGTTGAAATACCTTACTGCGCCCCCCTCATATATGAGTTTGACGAAGAGGGGCAAAAAATCAAGTCTTACTATCTTGGTGATCAGGACGAAATAAATAAAAAAGCCCAAGAAATCAAAAAACAATCTGTCTTGGATTAAGATTTAATAAAGTATATGAAAAAACTTTTTACAATTTCTTTGGTTACCAAAGATGACCATATTTTGCTTGGTATGAAAAAGCGTGGTTTTGGCGAGGGGCGTTGGAATGGTTTTGGAGGAAAAGTTGAGCCCGAAGAAGGCATAAAAGAAGCTGCAATTCGAGAAACCAGAGAAGAGGTTGGTTTGTCTGTGCCAAATTTAGAAAAGGTGGGTTGTATCACATTTACCTTTGTAAATGATCCGCTGTTGCTTGAAACGCACATATTCAAGACGGATAAATATGAAGGCGAGCCACAAGAAACAGAGGAGATGAAACCAAAATGGTTTCACAAAAATGAAATACCGTTTGATAAAATGTGGCCGGATGATGATAAGTGGTTTCCTTACTTTCTTGACGGCAAGCTTTTTGTCGGACAAATAGATTTTATTGACGAGAACACGATAAAAAATGTTTCTTTGAGAGAAGTTGCTTCGTTAGATTGATTTTATCAGCCGGGTTTGTCTGCCTGCGGGTGTCGCACCTGTTTGCATGCAATTCATAACGCAGACAGGCAAAGGCGAACACGCTGTGTATTCGGAGCAATATCTGATGCCTGACACCGTTTAATATTTTTAAATAATTTACCAACTGAAAATAAGTTGCATTTAGAATAGCACGGCGCTATAGTGTCCTTAAATATGGCTTTAAGAGATAGAGAAAACGAACACTTTGATTTTAAAGATATCTTACGGCAGTACGGTTTTAAAGTTACGCCGGCTCGGCTTGAGATACTCAAGATTCTTTCTTCCGCAAAAAAACCACTCTCGGCTTCTGATGTTAGTGAAAAAGTTAGAAGGCATAGAATTAATTATGTGACCATCTACCGCTCGTTGGGCAGTTTTGAGGAAAACTCAATAGTGCGCCGAGTGCCTCTCAAGCGAGGGTCAACTTACTACGAAATCGCTCGCAAACATCAGCACAGGATAATCTGCACCCAATGTGGTCGTACTGAAACAATAGAAGGGGAGCCGGTTAAAGGAATTGAAAAGTTTGTTGCAGAAAGGTCACGACACTTTCCGAAGATAACAGGACACTCCCTCCAAATTTACGGCGTTTGCTCTTCCTGCGTAAATCGTCTGTAATATCCGTGTGTTACTATTGTTATGTATGTCTAAAATTAGCGAAAATCTGAAAAATTTAATTGAAGGAGATGTTTATGATTCCGGTGAACCAATTAAAGAGTTTTCCCGTGACTGGTCTCTTTTTAAGGTTGTTCCCGAGGTGGTTGTTTTTCCAAAAACACACCAAGATGTGGCTAAGGTGGTTTCCTATGTTGCTGATCACAAAAAAGATAACCCAAACCTCTCAATAACGGGTCGAAGCGCCGGCACGGATATGACAGGAGGCCCCCTAAATGAATCAATTATTTTGGGGTTTACCAAGTATTTTAAAAATTTTTCTGTTGATGAAGAAAATTTGTTGGCCAGTGTCGAGCCGGGTGTTTTCTATCGTGAGTTTGAAGAAGAGACCTTGCCGGAACATCTCTCAATGCCATCTTATCCCGCCAGCAAAGACATCGCCGCACTTGGAGGAATTGTAATGAATAATTCAGGCGGAGAGCGCACGCTTCGCTATGGGCAAACTCGCGACTATGTCGAGTCGGTCAAAATGATTTTAGCCGATGGTAATGAATATCAGTTTTCTAAAATAAATCGAGAAGAACTGGAAAAGAAAAAAGCCCAAGAAAATTTTGAAGGAGAGGTGTATCGTAAAACAGAAAAGCTGATTCTTGAAAATTATGAAGGTATCAAAAAAGCCGAGCCGAATGTTTCTAAAAATTCTGCCGGTTATGCTCTGTGGCGGGTGTATGACAAAGAAAAAGATGAGTTTGATCTTGCTCAGCTTTTTTGTGGGTCACAAGGAACACTTGGCATAATGACCGAGGCAGAGCTTCGACTTGTTCACAACAAAACCCACAGACAGATGATTCCGGTCTTTTTCAAAAAATGGGATGATATGCCGGAAGTTGTAAACGAGCTTTTAAAGTGTGATCCGGAAACACTTGAGGCTTTTGACGACGACACTATGAAACTGGGAATTAGGTTTTTGCCAAGAATTGCCAAAATGGTCGAACAAAGCCTGATTGGATTTGCGTGGAAATTTTTGCCGGAGGCATGGTTGGGAATAAAAATGTTTGGTATGCCGAAGCTTATAATCCTTGTTGAAATCGCTGAAGATTCTGACGAGGAAGCAGAGAAAAAATCAAACAACATTGAAAAAATTCTCGAAAAATACAATGTCTGGGCTCGCAAACCCCTTAACGAAGATGAAGCGGAAAAGTATTGGATAATGCGTCGGAACTCCTTTAAAATTTTGACTGAAGAAACCCACGACAAAAGAACAGTTCCTTTGGTGGAGGACTTTTGTGTAAAGCCGGAAGTGATGCCTGAGTTTTTGCCCAAAGCACTCGCTATTCTCAAGAAAAACGGCATTAAGGCGAACATTGCCGGTCACGCCGGTAACGGCAATTTCCACATCATTCCGTTGATGGATCTAACAAAGAAAAAGAATAGAGACAAACTCACAAGAGTCGCCGATGAGTTTTATGACTTAGTGGTTAAGTATAATGGATCAATAACCGCTGAACACAACGACGGAATCTTGAGGACTCCCTATCTAAAAAAAATGTATGGAGAGAAAATTACAAAATTATTTGCCGATGTAAAAAATATTTTTGATCCTGAGAATATTTTCAACCCCGGCAAAAAAGTTTCCGGCAATCGAAATGCGCTTGAGTATCTCGAGTCACACATAGCATCTGAAAATAAGTAATGTTTAAAAATTAAAAATAATTAAATATGGATACAAACAAACTTCAAGAAATTGCACAAAAAATGGTTACCCCCGGCAAGGGGTTACTGGCGGCTGATGAATCAAACGGATCAGCCGGTAAACGGTTGGCATCTATTGGTGTTGAAAACTCGGAAGAAAATAGGCGGATGTATCGTGAATTATTTTTGGGAGCCGATGGCATTGAAAAATATCTAAGTGGTGTGATTTTGTTTACCGAAACAATGCGCCAACATAGCAAATCGGGTCTTCTGTTTCCGACACTCCTTGAAGAAAAAGGAATACTGCCGGGTGTAAAGCTTGATCTGGGCACTGCTCCTTTACCCGGTTTTTCCGGAGAAGAGATTACAGAGGGTCTTGATGGACTGCCTTCTCGAGCTGCGGATTATTTTGCTATGGGTGCTCGTTTTGCAAAATGGAGGACTGTTGTTCATATAGATACAAACGAAGGTTTACCCACTAAAGAACTTATTCATTTAAACGCGACTACTCAAGCCAGATACGCCAGAATTTGCCAGGAGTTTGGGCTCGTGCCGATCGTAGAACCGGAAGTTATTCTCAAAGGAAATCACTCGATAAAAGACGCTGAAGAAATAACGACAGATGTTGTAAGCGAAACTTTGTATCAATGTGAGCGCCTACGGGTTGATCTTTCTGCCTTGATACTCAAGACAAGTATGGTTGTCCCCGGTGAAGATAACAAAAAACAAGCCAGCTCAAAGGAAGTGGCCGATGCCACTGTTCGAATGCTTAAAGCCTCTGTGCCGGAGGCTGTTCCCGGTATTGTTTTTCTTTCAGGCGGACAAGAACCCGAAGAGGCGACTGTTAATCTAAATGCCATAGCCCAAAATGAACCGCTTCCTTGGGAGATTGCCTTTTCATATGCTCGAGCAATTCAAGGTCCGGCTCTGGAAGTTTGGCAGGGTAAAGAAGAAAATATAAAAGAGGCACGGAAGATATTTTTTGAACGGCTTGAAGCAAATGTGAAAGCAGATAAAGGGGAGTATTGATGTTTTAAACACCTTTTCAACCTCGATGTGATTACAAAAAAAGCACCGAGTCGTTAGACTCGGTGCGTGAATGCTTGGACGCTCGGCGTGTGCTACTCGTTTTTTTCGTTCCACCGCCGGCGCATTTCATCGGCCTTTTTTCGGTGGTGTCTTTCCGTGATGTTGCCCATCGCCCGAGCGATGATGTCTCGTTCTGGGGGGAGTCGATCCGCAGGGATTTTTTGTCGCACTTTCTCCATTTCGGCCCTCAGCTCTTCTTCGGTGACATCGATACCGGACCGCCAAAGCCTGGCTCGAGCCCTCGGAACAGTCAGCTTGTTTGCTTCATCTTGAGCCCTCATGACTTCCTGCTGAAATTCACGGTTTCTTTGGCCACTTTTTTTGAGGATCTCCGCAACTTTTCGATTGGCGGCACCGATGTTGGTCGCAAAACCAACCATTTTGCCGTCGTGGTCGTAGGCCTTGCCATCTTTGATGTAAGATACTCCCTCGGGGAGATCCGTTGCGTCGGATGTTTGTGTGTCGGCCTCGTTAAATTCTGAGGAATTCTTGGGGCTTCCACCTCCTCGAATTGCTGGAATTTCTCCCTGAACATCTTTTCGTAATCGGTTGGCATCTTCGACGGTGTTTTTGGTCTCGCGGGCGAGACCAATGGTGCTCTTGACGGCGTGCAGGCTTTCGGAAACCTGCGAGCACCCGGTGAAAAGGGCGGTTCCGAACACGATGAGAAGCACTTGTGTGATCGTTTTCACGATACACCTCCAAAAAAGGGTTGAAAAAGGAACATTAAACTTACCTGCCTACAAGATACACAATCATTTATAAAATTCAACCCCTAGGCGAGTCATTTTTTAAGTGTCGCCTCACCCTACTCTTGTATCTGGCTCGCGTAGGTCGGCAATAAAAAAGAAAAAAATTACTACACATACTATGTAGTATCGTAGTATTTATTTCAGTTTTTAATTTTCAATTTTCACCTGCTCTATCTGCGCAGGCGGTTTGAATTTTCAATTTTCAATTTACAATTTTCATTGAATTTTCAAGTTCCAATTTCTCAATTAAAAAGACACTCGTTTTCGTTTCAAACATTCATTCGAGTTTTGATTCTTAATTCGTAATTCCTAATTCTTAATTCGTAATTCGTAATTCTTGATTCATAGTATTTCCTTTTTTAGGATTTGTATGTAAAGTGTGGGCAGACTGTTATTTTAAAGTAGAAACACTCACAGAACTCAAACTTAGGGAGGTGCACTATGCGCACTTGGACGGTCGGATCGATTTCGTTTCTGGGTCTCTTTTTGTTGGTAGCCCAAACCGTTTTTGCTGAGGGTTACTCGGCGGAATTCATTGGGTCGCCAGACGGACGGGATGTCTATTTGACCGACATCAACAATCACGGATTGGCTGTCGGTTATGTGCGGGATAAGCAAGGTCGCACAGAAGCAATCGCGGTCCGTAACAGAAAAATTACCCATCTCGGTGGATTGCGGTCCGGTCTTAAAGACACTAAAAATGTGTACCAAGCAGAACTCCCGGATCAATCCAGTGTGGCGCTCGCTCTTTCTGATAGAGGTCAGATTGTCGGTTGGGCCAAGGTTTTCGATGATTCGGTTCACGCTTGCCTTTGGGAGCTTGCTGAAAATGGTAAGGTGAAGGTCAAAGACCTTGGAACTCTCGGTGGATACAACAGCAAAGCTGTTGATATCAACAACCACGGCCATATTGTCGGCTGGTCTGAGACTGAAAAAGTACACTTGTCTCGGCGGGTACGCCACGCCACTTCTTGGCACGATGGGAAGATCGTTGATCTGGGGACTCTCGGCGGTAAAAACAGTTGGGCGACATCAATTAACGACAGATTTGAGATTGTCGGAGCAAGTGATGTTGCCGATGAGGATATCAAACACCTTGCCGGTATTCCGGTGAGTCCTCAAGGGTTTGTTTACAAAGAAGGAGAGATTCGTCTTTTTAACCCTCGAAAGAAGATTTTAGGTCATCTTCAAGTTTGGCATATCACAAACACCGGAGCAGTCGTTTTTACAGAGAGAACCGGCGTGCGAATTCTCTTTGTTCGAAAGAAAAACGGGACAGTGGTAAAATTCGGAGCCATTAAACGGGGGATACCCAGAGGCATCAACGAACATGGAGTAATTCTTTCCGACACCGGCAAAAACGGCATAACTCAGGTGGTTGTAGCGCCCGGCAAAGAAACACTAAAAAATTGGACGCTACTGAGAGAGCAGGATCAAAAGGGGCGCCCGATTTTTGCCGGCCTTAATGACCGAGGTGTACTGTGTGGTTCAATGAAGTATGGGTCTCGGGTCTATGGGGTTGTTGCCAGCCCACCGGAACTATCTGTGGTGCCTGAAATACCACAAGAAGTTCCGTTGCAAGTAACGAAACCAAAACAAGGTGTCAATCGTATTGTCATTTTCCACGGATGGAACAATAGTCCTAAAGAAGAATGGATCTTGGATTTAGAAAGAATTTTTAAGAAAAAAACAGGAGACAGTGATCTTTGGAAGACGGAGTCTATAGATTGGGAGGAAAAGGCTGATACCTTAAGACCCGGAGACGCCGCCTTGAATGCTTTTAAAGTAGGGAGAGAATACGGCCTCCGGTTGTCGAAAGAAAACCCCAAGATCATCCACCTGATCGGCTTTAGCGCCGGTTGTCGAGCGGTTGCCGAAGTGGCGCGCATTCTGGATGACGAAGATACATGGGTGCATGTCACTTTTCTAGACGGCTATGTTCCCGAACCCAAGAGAATTTCTTTTAGAGAGGAACTTGGGCAGTCGGGCGACTTTGTTGAGCATTATCGCGACAGTAGGTTTATTAGCTTCATTTCTCGGTCTTTCGGTAAAGCCGGACCGGAGTTGCCCAAAGCATGGAATCTTGATGTTGCCAACCTGCTTAAAGAAAAACAACCGAAGTTTTTCGGCCCCAATGTTGTCGGTGTGCGCGCCGGAAAAGAGGACTTAAGCAATAGACATGTCTGGCCGGCTCTCTGGTATGCTTTGTCGGCAGGTAGTGGTCGCGGTCTTGATCTGGCGCCGATTTTTCGTAAGGAACCGGTAACGCAAGACGACTTCCCGAAAAGCAAAGACAGTAAGTGAGTTTTTCTATCTCGAACCCCGTCGCCTAGGCGACGGGGTTTTACCTTTTTTCAAACAATCTGGCTTCTTCTTTTTCAAATCGAGCCAAAGTCTCTTCTAAGAGACTAACGAGTTCTTTTGTGTTTTTTATTTTGCTTCTTTTTTCTTCTTTTATCTTTTTGAGCTCGAGGCCGAGCTTGTTCCAGCCGTAACCATCATCAAGGTAAATATTTAGCGCGGGTACCAGTTTATCAACCTCATATACAAAGACACTTTCTGCGTTTGTTTTCGATTCGTACTTTAAAATGGCATCTATGAGAGACGGAAAGTGAGCGTAATCTCTCTTGAGTGTTGCAAGGGCCTCTTTTTCTCGGGCTTCCTTCGTGGCGACACCTTCTTGGTTTTTGTAGGCCGGCGTATCGCCGGCGTGTACTTCTACGAGATCGTGCACAAGACCATAGGAGAGGAGCTTTTCACGCGAGAGGTTGAGTTGAAATTGATCGGCAAGAAACCATGACATCATAGCTACTTGGTAAGAATGTTCTACATCGTTCTCGAGCCGCTCACTGTTGCGGTGAATGGTTCGCTTTACTTCTTCGAGGTCTCGAAGGAGTTTTAAAAATTCTAAACTTTTATCCAGCATTCTTAAATTAAAGCATAAAATTACCTTTTAGGGTGTGCTAAAATTTAAAGTATGAAAAAGGTTTTTGCAGAGTTTAAGGAGTTTGCCCTGAAGGGTTCGGTCATTGATTTGGCGGTCGGTATCATCATCGGCGCGGCCTTTAACTCAATTGTGCAGTCGCTCGTCAAAGACATCATTATGCCTCCGGTTGGATTTTTGCTCGGTAAGGTTGATTTTTCCGAACTCTACATAAATCTCGGCTCACAAGAATTTGAAAGTCTTAAGATGGCACAGGAAGCCGGCGCGCCAACCATAAACTACGGTCTGTTCATAAATTCTTTGATTAGTTTTCTGATAACCGCTTGGGTTGTTTTCTTGATTGTAAAGTTTATTAACCGCATCAGGCGAGAGCGTGATGCCGAAGCCCCACCGACCCCAACCACACGCGCCTGCCCATACTGCACCAAAGAAATTCAAAAAAAGGCGACTCGGTGCCCGTTTTGTACTGCTGAGCTGAAAGGAGAGGTTAGTTAAAAATCTGAAAGTCTTGATCTAGTATCATAACCCCAAACCATATACGAAAGTGATTGACTTTTTGTGTAAGTTTTGTATAGTTTAAATAGAATCAAGGGTGTTCCTTGAAACTTGTTTACCCCGTAGTGAGCTCGGCTCTACTGCCGGGGCGAAATGCCTTGCGTGTTGCAGGGCTCCCTGCCTCGGGTGAGAGGCACAATCCAAATCGGCACATGTGCCGGAAAGGAATGATGACATGTCATCATACAAAGAAGGACAGGTTCATCAGTTGGTTGAGTCGCTCGAGAAAGCCGGTTGGACCGGAGACGATCTGACCAGGCTCGGTCAGTATCCAGACAAGAAGTTTATTCTCGGAGTACTTCGCGGCACGATGGAGTTGGTTGTGAAAACAATCTCCTTCATCACCCACACCTACACCATCCTGGTTGACGAGACCAAGACGGTGGAGGAACTCGTAGCGGACGGAAAGTTTGACTGGAGTAATGACAACATTATCTCCAAGAACTTCCCGAAACCGGAAAATGGCACCAAGTCCGAAAAGGACATGGCCATCTTCAACTTCGGCGAGAATATTTCCTCCGAAAACGCCATCGCAAAGATGGACACCGAGGGATACCGTCCGGCTACAATCTGGGAGCTTCTGGCATTTGCCAAGAAGCACCCCGAGCTCCAGCGACAGTTCCCAATCGTGGCCCTCGGCTCCGTGGCGGTCGGCGGCGGCAACCGCGCGGTGGCGTTTCTCGGCAGGCACGGTTCCAGGCGCAGGCTCAGCCTGCGCTACCTCGGCGCTGTCTGGAATGGCCACGACCGTTTCCTTGCCGTTCGCAAGTAGACTCTGGAAATCTTGGTTTTTGGGACTTTGGTTCTTTGACCTTTGGTTTCTTGGATTCTTGGGCTTTGATCTTTAGACCTTACCCCCGCGTTCTACGGAACGCGGGGATTTTTTGTAAAAGAGAGTGCACCTTTTGCACTACAGTGATTTTTAGCTAAGTAGTATATATCATAGTATATACTAAGTATATACTATGATATATACTACACCCTTAAATTATTTTTGAGTTGCCTAATTCCCGGTAACCTAGTAGCCTAGAAAAATGACCTTGATTTTAGATGGCAGAAAAGTGCGTGACGAGCGCCGAGAGGCACTCAAAAAAGAAATCTCCGAAATCGGAGCCGATTTGAAGCTCGCCATAATTCAGGTTGGTAGCAGGCCCGACTCCAACGCCTACATTGAACAAAAGAAAAAGTTTGGAGGGGAGCTGGGCGTGTCAGTTAAAGTTTTTAATTTTCCAGAAGATGTAGAACAGGCAGATCTTTTCAAAGAAATTGTCCATATCGGTGAAAAGGAGGGTGTCACGGGGGTGATAATTCAGCTTCCTTTGCCTGAAGGTCTAGACCCATTCAGTTTAATTGAAGCCATAAAGCCGAAAAGTGATGTTGATGGACTAACTGCTTTTAATTACAAAAAGCTAATGACCGGAGAGGGTGGTTTAGTTCCGGCAACAGCCAAAGGTGTGGAAACGCTTTTGGACCACTACAATATAGAAATTGAAGGTAAGGAGGCGGTTGTTGTTGGCCGTTCAATGCTTGTCGGTACTCCAATATCCAGAGTGCTTTTGAATAGAGGAGCGACAGTCACTGTGTGCCATAAAGGCACAAAGGATTTGGTATCTCACACAAAAAAAGCGGATATTTTGGTTGTAGCTACCGGTGTCGCGGGGCTCATCACAGAAGAGCATGTGAATCCGGATCAGGTTGTTGTTGATGTTGGCATAAATCTGGTAACCGGCAAGAGCTTGAATGAAGAAGTGCCGGGTAAAAAATTTGTTGGTGATGTTGATTTTGAGGGGATCAAAGATAAAGTAAAAGCCATTTCTTCGGTTCCGGGCGGTGTCGGCCCAATGACTGTGCTTTCTTTGTTTGAGAACCTGTTTTTGGCACACAAGATGCAAAATTATCAAGAGAGCGTATAATATTCTTGATTATCATTATTCCTAGCAACCTAATCAACCTAAAATATGAATGAATTTTTAACACGAAACGAAGGTCATATCAGACAACTTTGGTCGGCACTACGATTTCTCCTTTTTGTCTTGGCGATTTTTGTAATTATTTTGGCGGTCAATGCAGTAAAGCAATTCACTGTCATTGGTGATGATGTTCCGGCGATGGAAACTATTTCTGTAACGGGTGAGGGTGAGGCATTCGCCCAACCGGATGTTGCTCGGTTTACTTTCTCTGTTATAGAGGAGGGGAGTACAGTTGCTGAGGCTCAGGAAAAAGCCTCTCAAAAAGAAAACGAGGTTTTAGAAGTTTTGGAAACCACCGGCATTGAAGACAAAGATATAAAAACCACAAGCTACAACTTAAACCCAAGATACGAATACCCAAGAAGTATTTGTACGGAAGATTACTGCCCACCTTCCGGAAGAAGAACGCTCGTTGGATACGAAGTCAGAGAAACCATCTCTGTTAAAGTTAAAGATATTAGTAATGCGGGGGAACTACTTTCTCAAGTAGGAAATACTGGAGTACAAAATATCAGCGGTTTGACATTTGAAGTTGATGACGAAGACGCTGTTTTGGCCGAAGCTCGAAGCAAGGCCATTCGAGATGCCAAGGAAAAAGCGGAAAAACTGGCGGATGACCTTGGAGTTAGTTTGAGAAAAATCATAGGTTTCTATGAAAACAGCCCAGCTCCTAATTATGCCGAAACACGGTTTGGTCTTGGAGGTGATGCCGGATCGCTTGATAATGTGAGCGCTCCAAAGTTGCCCGCCGGAGAAAATAGGGCGATATCGATTGTAAACATTGTTTATAAAATCGACTAAGAAGAAAGAACAAAAAAACCGCCGACCGGCGGTTTTTTGTTTTAGACAGTTTCTTGGTTTAAATTATTTGACTTCAACTCCCATAGACCGAGCCGAACCCTCTATGATTTTAGACGCTTGATCTAGATCGTGAGCATTTAAGTCAACCATTTTCTTTTCAGCTATTTCTCTGGCCTGAGCTTTGGTTATAGAGCCAACCTTGCTTGTTGCGTTTTTGCCGGAACCTTTTTGAATACCTGCAGCCTTTTTAATTAGTTCAGAAGCCGGTGGGGTTTTGATGATGAAATCAAAGCTCCTGTCTTCATAAACAGAAATCTCTACAGGCAACAAGTCGCCCATTTGTTCTTTGGTTCTGTCGTTAAATTGATTAACAAACTCACCGATGTTGATTCCGGCCTGTCCAAGAGCGGGTCCTAGAGGAGGGGCGGGGTTTGCTTGGCCTCCGCGTGCCTGTACTTTTATTTTTTTATTTACCTTTTTAGCCATAGTTCGAACATCCTACTTTATATTTTCTTAACCTGCAAGTAATCAAGCTCGACAGGGGTTTCGCGACCAAACATCGAGACCAATACTTTGATTTTCCCTCTTTCTTCGTCGACTTCGGAAACTTTGCCTTCAAGCTCTTTGAAAGGACCATCAACAATCATTATGTGATCGTTCTCTTCAAGATCGATGGTGTGCTTGGTTGTGTCCTTTTCCATTCTGGAGAAAAGATCATCCAACTCTTTTTGCACAATCGGCACAGGATAAACTCCGGAACCTACAAAACCGGTTACACGAGGAGTGTTTCGAACCACATACCACGAGTCATCTGTAACAATCATTTCAACAAGAATATATCCCGGATATATTTTTTCCTCTTCCGTCACTCTTTTACCGCCTTTTATTTTTATCTTTTTTTCGGTTGGGACAATGACATTAAAAATTTTGTCTTCCATCCCCAAAGATTCAATACGCTGGCGCAGGTTTTTGGCAACAGCATTCTCATATCCGGAGTAGGTGTGAATGGCGTACCAATTTCGCCCTTGGTCTATTTTTTGTTTAGCCATGGTTGAGGTTATATTTTAATTAGATAATTACTTGTTCCAGTATGTATGAAAAAATGAAGTCAAAAGCGCCTAAATAAACAGCAATGGCAAAGGAAATTACTATAACCAATATGGTGTACAGGGTTGTTGTTTGGCTTGTTGGCCAGCTGACATGCCTCAGTTCGTTTTTTGTGTCAATTATGTAATTCAGTAATCTTTTCATTGTTTTTCTATTAAAAAACCCCTCTCGGGGCAACTCAATAATATTACTTCTTTCATATAAAAAGTCAATATTAAATTCTTGTTGCGTACAAATACTTTTGCTTTTTGCCGGAACTCTCGATATTATG
>CAZROQ010000005.1:3352-13954 GCA_964601755.1 uncultured Candidatus Saccharibacteria bacterium | reverse complement strand
TGTATCTTAACCCTTTTTTATAATTTATTATTTACTTACTGTCGTAAATAAATAATAAAAGAGCGAAATAATCCACTTATTTTTTTATATTTTTTTATGCACAATATTTTGACAGTACTTGGTTTAATTATACTGGTTACGCCATTTCTGTTGCTGACACGCGCCCGAGACAAACGCACGGCACTCGCCACGATTAGCATTTTAGTGCTTTCCCTACACCTTACGGTTGGGCTAGTACTTCAGGCATTAACCCTGTTTACATATACAGCAGTATTAAGTATTCACAGCTTCATTGCCGTGGGTGTTGTAATTTGGTTTTTTTATTGCCGTACCAATAAAGAACCTTCGGGGCAAAGAAAATCAGAGGTATTATCGGAAACCACTCTGCTTGCGCGATTCCGTAGCAAGGCTATCGGCTATGTATCTATATTAGCTCACTGCTTCTCCGGCAGGCGGGCTCGGCTCGGAAAAGTATCTTTTCGAATATCGTGGGTTGTTATTGTTGTTACTGGTATTCTTTTTTTAACTTTTTATCAGGTGCATTTTTCTTATACCGGCACTGTCCGCACACTTTCACAACATACACATGTAGAGAATGTTTCTTATCCCTATCCTTACTACTCAGATGAATGGATTGCGGCGGCTTACGCAAATCAAGCCATAGAAACAGGTTCACTGCCTCTCGAAAATCCTTTAAACCCTGACTACAAACAAACAAATTTTTTCGTTCCGTTTCATTCTCTCATTGCTGAAGTATCAATGCTTGTATCCATTAACCCCCTTACGCAGTGGGCATTTCTTTCAACCGCTTTCGGAATAGTGCTCGCCCTGAATGTGATGTTGCTAGTTCACGCGATAACATCATCTTACATCGCAAGCTCGGTGAGTGCGTTATGGATACCATATATTCTTAACGGTGCGAACATACCGATGCATTGGTACCTCATTCCGTTTACATTCACACTGATTGTTGTGTTGCTTATGTTTACTCTTATGGTCTTTAAAAAGCCATATTGGTCGTATGGGGGGATGGTATTGACGGGTATATTATATCCGCCTCTCCTCGTGCCTTTATTGCCGATCTTTTTATTTTTAATTTTTACATCTCATACAAAGAAACGAAACTTATTCTTTATTGGCGGTGTATTACTTTTGTCATTTTCTGCAATGATGGTGGTGCTTGTAGCTCAATCACATATTTATTTTTCACAAGCGATACAGATGATTTTCGATGCATCCATACGAAACACGCTAACGGGTGATTCCGCTCCAGAACTTTATATATGGCGAATTGTTCCGCAGTTGGCACTTGTGTGTAGCATATTTGCCGTTACTTATGTTTGGAAAAGAACCCCATGGTTGTTCCTCCCTCTCGTGACCGGATTATTGCTATGGTTTACATACAGCCAGTATCCGCTCCGTTTTGTAATCGGCTATGCGCGCATTGTGGGCTTTACCTCTGTTTTGCTGGTCGTATTCAGTGGGATTGGGTTGTGGCGTATTTGGGAATACTTGCGTGGTCAGTTTCCTGTACCCAAGTTGGCCCGAAATGAAGTAGGCATCGCTATTTTAGCTATCATATTTTTTATATTAAGTTTTGGGTATACCGAAAATACTAACTGGATGAAAATAAAACTTTCTCCTGCCTATGGGTCCGGAAAGACGGTTTCTCCAGCATCGCCAGCAAATATGTATCTAACCGATTCTGATCTGTCATTGTTTAGCAATTATTCTTACAAACGTTTCTTATCGCCACCGTGGAAGGGGCTTGTCATAGGCGCAATGACAAATAATTACCCTCTCCAAACAAAAGCATCAGCTATGGGTGTGAACATTCTTGATTACAACAAATTCAGTCGTTCCTCTTGTGATAAACAGGCTGATTTTGCTCGGACATCCTCCATTGATTATGTGTTGGGTGTAATATCGCAAGAATGTCAATATTTTAAAGAGGTGGCACAGGGGAGTGATGGATTGGTGTTGTATAAATTCAACGATATAGAATTTAAAAACAATGACTGATCCGTGGAGGGCTCTTTATCTGAAAGGTTCTATTAACAATATTATAAGTAACTGAGAAGGGCAGTCTTTAGTGTTTAAAATGCATCGACAGATTTTTATTTTAGGTAGCCTTCTGTTGTTTCTAAAATTTCTAACTTTTGGCTGGGTTTAAACCACTTAATTTCCTTGTCCCGCTTAAACCAAGTCATTTGGCGTTTGGCGAACTGTGTAATTTTTGTCTCAAGCTCTTTGAGCATTTCTTCTTTGCTCATTTCATTTTTTAGATATCTGGAAATGTATCTACTCTCGAGCCCAAGCTCTTCAAAACGCTCCCAAGGAATATTCTGCTCTTTTTGGAGATTCTCTATTTCTGCAATCATGCCGTTGTCGATGCGAGCGTGTAGGCGGTCGTTTATCCGTTTTTTAAGCTTTTCTTTTTCAATCTCGATACCAATCTTGAGCACATCAAAACCTCTGTTTGCTTTTTGGAGCTTGGGAACCTTACCAAGTGTTTCCGCGATTTCGATTGCTCGGATTAAACGAACGGGGTTGTTTTCATCAATTTCTTCAAGTCTTTCCGGATCTAGTTTTTTAAGTTTGTTTTGTAATTCTTCTAGAGAAAGTTTCTCAAGTTTTTTTCGTAGTCTCGAGTTGGGCGGGACTTGAGGCAACACAAGCCCGTCGGTGACTGAGTACACATAAAAGGCGGTGCCTCCGGCAAGAATCGGCAGTTTGCCTCTCGACCAAATATCTTCAATTTTTTCTAGGGCCAGTTTTTGAAAGTCAGCGACACTAAAATTTTGATCAAGGAGAGCAACATCCAGAAGGTGGTGGGGGACTCCTTTCATTTCTTCCTGTGTGATTTTTCCGGATGCCAAATCTAGCCCTTTGTAAATCTGCCTGGAATCAGCGGAAACAACCTCTCCGTCAAATTTTAAAGCCAGCTCAACCGCCAGATCACTTTTTCCTGACGAAGTCGGTCCAACAACGGCTATAAGTTTTTTCATAGCGGACTTTGAATGTTTTTTAGTTTTGGGTTTGTAGTTTGCATATATTTACATCGTTTTTTTTTGTTTATTCCTTCTTCCTTTTCCTTTAGAAAACTTGATATACTCCTTTATGTAGAGCAGGTATGCTCTGCAATTCTGTGGGAGAAGTTGCTAATTTTTAAAACCCGCTCAGCTTTATCCAGTGCATTTTCCATGGTCAAAGAATATCGAATGTTCGCATAACATACAATATATCGCTACAGTAAAACTATAAAGTACTGAAATAAATTTAACCACTTAATACTTTTACTATGAAAGAAACAATAATTCCATTAAGTAAGAGGAAAATTACATTTTTATTTTTAGGGGCAATGGGATTTGTTGCTTTATTCCTTGGGCTAGCTCAAATTGCAGAAACTCAAACCAAATTTAATTCGCTACTTATGATGAGCGTTTCTTTTGTTGGGATTATATTTTTTGGCTTGTGTGCTTTTTATGCTCTCACTAAGTTATTTGATAAGAAGCCAGGGTTGATAATTAGTGATGAGGGAATTACAGACAACTCTAGTGCTGTAAGTGCGGGTCTAATAAAGTGGGAAAATATTATTGATGTAAGTATAACTGAAATACATAGATCAAAAATACTGACAATTGATGTCAACAACGCTGATGAAATACTTTCAAAGCAACAGGGTTTTAAGAAAATACTTATGAATTTGAATAAAAATTATTTTAGCTCACCAGTGCAAATTTCATCCAATGCTTTAAAGTGTAATTTTCAAGATTTATTTAATACAATAAAGGAGCAAATAAATACTCGCCACATCACCTAACACGATATATGGGGTTCACCTCTCAGCTCGGGTTTCACCCAAATTTTTCTTCCACTTCGTTCCAGAAAAACTTCGTATATCCCTGACATTAAATTAAAATTTTTTAACACTTCTCCCACTTTGTGTCTCTATTGTACCAAGCTCGCACCTATTTCCAATCGCGGAGCGATTGATTTCGCACGCTCCGCGTGCGTGGTGAAGCGAAACTAAATCGTACGCTTGGAGAAAGCCCCACGCACTGGCGAGTACGCTAGCAACCCCGAAAGAAAAAACACTCCTTGCATTTCTGATTTGGCGGGGGTGAAATTTCTTTTGAAAAAGGAAAGGGTGTTTTTTTTCGGGGTTCTGCCCAAGAAGTTTCTGGGCAGTGCGTGGGGCTATTCAAAATTCTTTTGTCGGACAGATAAGAAAAAGGACCCAATGCATTATCTGCATCGGGTCCATGATTGTTCATAAACGAAAAGGTAAGGGCAACACCCCGATTTTCGAGAGATAGAGATGATTTGCGTATCTTTTCCCGCCGATTATCACCTCGGTTGGAACATGAGTAGCACTATCTATCTCCACCTCCAGATGCAGGTGCGATTGGTGGTCGATCGTCGGGGAATACTGTATGTTACTATTCGCCGACGGGTTGGTTACACATCCGATCAGATCACCTACCTGAACCGCCATACCATCCGAGACGCTGATATCAAGCGGACGATAGCGCACAGTGAATGTATCACTGATAATTTCCACGCTATCCGTGTCTTCGAGTTCGTCGTGGAAAACGCGCACCTTTCCGCCTACGGTTGCAAACACAGACGTTCCAGATTGCGTGTAGATATCAACGCCCTTGTGTACAGGACGTTCAGATCCTGACTTGAAGTACTGTCGTACTCCGAGTCTACCAAACTTTGGAACCAGTGACGCAAGAGTAAGGGCATTTATCGCCAGGTCGGTAGAGAAGACTCCCGTTGTTAAACTGAAGCGTTTGATACCGCCTTGCGCATCAAACGCTGCCACCTTTGCCAACCTTACGCCCGTCTTGCTTGTTGACTCGATGAGCCACTGTTCTCCACCATTATCTCTCCCGAGATACAAACCCACATGGTTCCAGGTTTTGTCCGGACTTGCATCCAAGGATGGATACTTCACCAGCACATCACCGGGGATCATTTTATCTACAGATACGATGATTTCCCCAGATACTGCTCGGCGCTGGTTATCAGCGACAAATGGAATGCCGATGAGCGCACCTTCCCAGTGGGATTGTGATGTAAGGGTGGAACAGTCCACCACGGCACTAGCCTCCAATTCCTCACTTTGTTTGTAGGAGAAGCCGAGAAAGTCGAGAGACCTTCGGCAAATTTCGTACTGTTCCGTACCGGGAGCGAAACCCTCACTTTTCATTCGAGCGAAGATTTCGTCCATCAATGTTTGTTCATTCATTAGTGTCTCCTTCTGTTTTTGGTTAAAGTAAGCTAGCTCTCCCAAGCTAAACTTCAAGATGGGAGAGCTAGCTGTCAGACATTAGGATTTTCAGACAACAAGAAATCCGGTTGCCTGAAGAGTTTCTCCCAAGCGTTCTCGACGCCAGTCCGCTCTTCGAAAAAGCGTTTGATGATTACGAGATCGCCTGTCATCATTGCCTGAAGTACGAGAGGTAAAATATCCTTTCTACCCCAGTGCTCTAAGAACTTTCTGCTCGGCTCCGTCACTTGCGTCTCGAAACGATACGCTCTAGGGAGGATACTCGTATCGAACGATTCGAGAACGATTTCGTTCCAAATCATTTCCTCGAATTCGTTCCTGCAATCTACCTTGAGAACAGTTTCTCTGATGACTTCGCCGACAACAAGGACAACAACGCCGTCCATTAGCAGGTTGAGGTTGATCGATTCCGGAGAACGAGCCGTCAATTCTGGCGATGAGTACGACACCCCGTCCTTATTCCGGAAGTTGATACCGTATTGTTCGCGATACACCTCTGGCACCCGATGCTTGGCAGTACCGGATGAACTTGCCGGCACTCTCATGGCTCTCCGATACGATCGGAAAGTTGAGTGATGCAGGCAATCATGGAGAAAGTTGCGAACCATCTCCATCGTTCGAATTATCGGCGAGACTGTTTTGTCGTTTAGCGACACCACGAATGAAGCGTGATACCAGTATTGGTATCCAAGGCTCCTTTGGTCGTGGAAACCACCAACCGATGTATCTTCAGGAGGACAAGTGGTGTAATACCGCCCCTCGCTCACTGGCTTGAGATCAATTCCGTATTGTTGCTTCATATATTCAAGACAACCATACGCGACTCTCCTGAATTGATCTATGTTTACGACTTCTGCGATGCGATCGTCGCTCAGACAGACCGCATTTGGAAGCGTCGTGATCTCAATCGGATCAAGTCTCCGTATGTTTTCGAGGTACGACTTGATGTACGCGCGATCCACTTCGGGTCCAAGATAAACTTCTCTCATGTTTTGTCTCCTTTTACCATTGGTTATTGGTTTGTCTTTTGCCAAGCCACTCCTCAATACGACGACGAGTGCCTGGCGATGTTTTTTCCGGTAACATTTCGGGCTTAAAGAAGCTGTGTCTCTCTACCTCAAAATGTTTTTTTGATACTTGAGTGAAAGAATCTACGACGAATACCACGATGGTGTCTTTTTTGTATTCGTACATATTTTCGTATTCACTCAACTGTCGCGGGATTGCGGTGATTTGAATACCGAGTTCTTCGGAGAGTTCTCGACGCAAAGCGTTTTCGTCATTTTCCTTCCTGCTGACCTTGCCACCAGGAAGAAACCATCCTTCTTGGTATGTGTGTGTCACCAAAAGGATTTCTCCATTCTGGTTCACTACAATTGCTCGAACACCTCGTGTTGTGGGACGAACAAGCCACCAATAGAACCTCCGAAACCTTTGCACGATAGGTAGTAAGAATTTAATCATGTTTTTTCTTTCTTTTGCGTTTATCAAAGAACTGTTGTTGCTTCAACTATAGAAGCAATCCGTCTCATCTCTAACACAATAACAGTATTGAGTCAACGCTTTGTTATTTTAACACAATTTACGAAATTTGTCCGACAAAAGAATTTTGAATAGCCCCACGCACTGGCGAGTACGCTAGCAACCCCGAAAGAAAAAACACTCCTTGCATTTCTGATTTTGTGCCGGGGGCGGGACTTGAACCCGCACGGCCGTGAGGCCACGAGATTTTGAGTCTCGCGTGTCTGCCAATTCCACCACCCCGGCATCTATTTGGCTATCTCGAAATTGTACTCAAATTAGATTTTATAGCAAACAAAAAACCCGTCCACCTGTGGTGGACGGGTATGAGAAAAAACAGAATTTACTTGCCGATTTTCTTGTGGAGCTTGTCGATCTCGAGCCGATAACCTTCACGGGTGATTGGCACGGGCTCTTCTCCGGTGATGCAGGCATGGCACCACTTGTCTTTGCCGAAGCCTGTGTGTTTCTTGAGGACCTGAAAGTATCCTTGGTGGCTGATGAAGTGGAGAGACTCGACACTCAGGTGTTTTTTGATTCCTTCCACCTCGCCATACTTGTGCCAAGCAAGTTCCCCGAGAGTTGCAACTGCAATTCCAAAGTAGCAGGGACAGATGATCTCGGGAAAAGGGATGATGAGGTGAATCTTGAGCTTTGGGTTGATACTCCTCAGCACACCAATAATTCCCGTGAGCGTGTTGCCTCGAACAATCGAATCATCGAAGATGACGATTGATTTCATTCTCTTGACCTGATCCACGGATACCCTAAACTTCTTGCCCACTTTGTCGACAATGTTTTCAAGAAGTTCGATGAAGGTTCGCCCCGTGTTGTGGTTTCTGATGACCACTTCACGAAGGGGAAGCCCGAGAACTTGTGAACCTCCGATTGCTTGTGAGCGGGAAGAGTCTGGAATGCAAATCACCCCGTCAGCTCTGAAGTTTGGATGATTTTCGAGGAATTCCCGGGCGGCTTGGCGACCGAGCGACTCTCGAATCTCAAGTGCTTCCGGGTCTTCCATTCTCGGCTTCGATTCTACTCTGCTGGTTACGCCCTTAAAGTAGGGAGGCTCAAAACAACATTCTCGACGGGGTTGGTCGTGCCAGCCTTTTGTCTTTGACTGGAATGAATGGACCCCACTAGCGTCAATGACAATGATTTCTCCGCGTTTAACGGCTCTGGCGTTTTTGGTGCCGGGGAAGTCAAAGGCGCAAGTTTCTGAGGCCACCAAATGGCCGGTGTGGCTTTCTCCTCGGGCTTTGAAAGGTAACTCGGCGATGTAAAGAGGACGGAATCCCCAAGGATCACGCGCGCATACAAGCGAATTGTTCCCATCCCTGTCTTGGTATAGGTATACCAAAGAGAATGCGCCTACGAATCCTTGTAATGACTTGAGGATCCGAATATGCAAGGGGAGAGACCTGTTTGTTTCGCCAAAGCTTTGGAGAAAACACCACGAGTCGCTATCACTGGGACGAGCCCCGTTGAGTCGGTTGACGAGATTGCCGTTGTGGGCAACCGCAATCTGCTCACGAGAACTGCCGTCTCCAATGATGTTGTAAAGAGGCTGGATGTTTGAGAGCAGATTTGATCCTGTGGTTTGGTATAGATTGTGTCCGATCCCGCAGTGCCCTTTGATTGTCCTTACCCGGTCTGGGGTGTGAACATTAAAGACCAGTCCCGGGCCTTTGTTTTCACGAAAATTTGACCGATCTCCGTGACGAGCGGTAACGATGCCTGATGCGGTTTGGCCTCTGGGTTGCAATGTTGAGTCCATATAGGCGAGCAATCCCGCCGGGTTGATGTGATCGACATTGCCGACGATTGCCGGAAATCGACATCCAACTATTCCACACATTTTTAAAGCTCCTTCTGTTTTTGTTAGTGTTCTGTGTCCGTTTGAATCTTATACTTTCGCTAACATAACCGCAAGGTCAAGGAAAGTCGTTGTGTTATAATAAGGTCATTAAAGAATGATAATGATTTGTATATGTCAGGTTTTTACAACGATTCAGTATTTTGGGTTGAAGTCGACAAAATAGAGGCCAACCCGTTTCAGCCAAGAAAAGAATTTAACGCAGACGAGCTCAGGTCTCTTTCTGACTCAATTCGTCAGTACGGTGTACTTCAAGCGCTTGTTGTTACCAGAAGAGAAGAGGAGAAAGAAGAGGGAGGTATTCAGGTAAAGTACGA
The DNA here is from genome assembly GCA_964601755.1 of uncultured Candidatus Saccharibacteria bacterium. Lineage (GTDB taxonomy): Bacteria > Patescibacteriota > Minisyncoccia > Phycocordibacterales > CAZROQ01 > CAZROQ01. The sequence continues at coordinate 4,941 of CAZROQ010000005.1, read as the reverse complement.
ATTGATTTCAGGAGAAAGGCGCCTGCGAGCGGCTCGTTTGGCCGGTGTGCGTGAAGTGCCTGTTTTGATCAGAACAGGTGACGAGTCTAGTGCCATGAAGCTCGAGCTTGCTATTATCGAAAACATTCAAAGGGAAGATCTCAATGTTGTTGATAGGGCGCGCGCGTTCAAGAAGTTGGCTGATGAGTTTAACCTGAAACATATAGATATTGCTAAAAAGGTTGGAAAAAGTCGTGAATATGTTTCTAATACTATGAGGGTTCTTGTTCTGCCCGAAGAGATTTTGGAGGCACTTTCCTCTGGCAAACTTTCAGAGGGACACGCCAGACCTTTGGGAATGCTTTCAGACAGACCCGAAGAACAGATAACTTTATTTAAAGAGGTTGTTTTTAAAAAAATGTCTGTGCGAGAATCTGAGAGGATTGCTAGGCGTATTGCCTATGACAAAGTTCGCAAAATAAACAGGGCAATTGACCCGTCACTTGTTGAGTTGGAAGAAAAACTTTCTGAATCTTTCGGTACACGGGTTCAGGTTGAGAGAAAAAATAAAGGGGGTCGAATATCAATTGATTTCTTCTCTGACAGGGATCTTGAAAGTATTATGCAGATTGCTCAGTCTGCTGAAAGGCGCGATCCAAACGAGATGCTTTACAAACAAATGGAAGAAGAAAGAAACTCACAAGCGGAAAATGTTAATGTTTCCGAAGATTTCGGGGAAGAAAAAGAAGAAGACACTAAAAATTTAAATCAACCCTCTGAGGAATCAGAAGATGTAAATGAATCGGAAGAAAGCCACGGTGTGGTAGATGAAACCAAAAATGATTCTGATGAAGACGAGGATATGTATTCTATCCGAAACTTTTCTGTCTAGTTTCTCTTTCTATCTTTTTCTTGCTGTAAAGATTGACGAATCACCCTTTGAGCCAAGGTTGTTTTGACAAAGTTAAGCCACTTTGAATTAGGTTTATTTTTCTTTCGTGTAATGATTTCTACAATGTCTCCGTTTTTTAGGTGAGTATCCAACGAGCATAATTTCCCATTAATTTTTGCCCCCTCTGTTTTATTACCGATTTCGGTATGTATAGCGTATGCAAAATCTAACGGGCATGAACCTGTAGGCATATCGATCACATCTCCTTCTGGTGTAAACACAAAAATTCTTTCTTCAAAAAAATCTTTTTTTATGTCTTCTATAAAATCACCATTTTGGGGATGTGTTTCTTGATATTTTGCCAGCTCCCTTATCCACAACGGGACATCGTTTGTACTTTCCAGATCGTCTGTTTCATCAGGATCTGTGGATGAATTTGTATTGAGGTGATTAAGGTTTTTCTTGCTTGGTATTAGCTGGGCGATCCAAGAAAAGGCAGAATGTGATTTTTTTAACTCATCATTTTCTTTATATGAAATGTGTGAAGCAATTCCGTATTCAGCATCTTGGTGCATTTCGTTGGTTTTTATTTGAATCTCTATTATCGCTCCGTCTCCGGTAAATACTGTTGTGTGTAAACTTTGGTAGCCATTTGGTTTGGGAAGAGCGATGTAGTCTTTGATTCTGCCGGGTAAAGGCCTCCATATCCCATGTATAA
>CAZROQ010000005.1:0-3342 GCA_964601755.1 uncultured Candidatus Saccharibacteria bacterium | reverse complement strand
GACTGTTGGTGCTATAAGACGCAAGGCTGATATGTCATAAATTTTGTCTATATTATTATCTTTTCTGTTTAATTTATGGTGTAGGCTGTATATGCTTTTTATTCTGAAACTGGTTTCTATATCTCTAATACCAAGCTTTGAAAGTTCTGTTAGAACAGACTTTTTAAATCTTTCTAAGTGTTTTTGATCTTGTTTCTGTTTATGCTTCAGCATTTTTTTGGTCTCCGCATATTCTTCGGGTGACACATGAGAAAAGGCTAAGTTTTCCAATTTACGGCTTAATCTTCTAATACCAAGACGATAAGCAATGGGAACATATATCTCCAGAGTTTCTTTGGCGATTCTTTTTTGTTTGTCATCTCTGACATACTCAAGTGTTTTCATGTTGTGAAGTCGATCTGCAAGTTTGATTATGATTACCCGAATATCTTGAGAAACAGCAACAAACAACTTTCTCAAACTTTCGTTGTATCTGTCGCGACCTTGATATCTGATTTTTCCAAGTTTGGAGACACCTTCTACGAGAAAACATATCTCGTCACCGAATTTTTGTCTGATTTCTTTAGGTTCGACACCGGCATCCTCTATAACATCATGAAGCAGGCCGGCGGCGACAGTAACCGGACTCATGCCCAGTTCCGCAAGAGTTTTTGCCGTTTCAAAAGGGTGAACGAAGTAAGGTTCTCCGGATGATCTGTTTTGATCCCCATGTGCTTCTTTGGAAAAGTTAAAGGCGCGTGTAACAAGTTCATCGCATTCTTTACAGCGATTTTTCATTAAACCAAGCATTTCCTTGACATCCGGCATACAGTATTGATTTTAAAGAAATGAGGGAGTAAAGACAAGTCGGATTCTATTTCTTTTTGTCCGGTCGGTGATTAGGGCACTCTTTCTTACTGCACCTTTCAGGAATTGTTTTTGTCCCTTCCATCATAAGTGATCCACAGTCGGGACATTTCTTTCCGGTTGGTTTGGCTTTTATGGTGAATTTGCAATCAGGATAGTTACTGCATGCCCAAAACTCTCCAAAGCGACCTCTTTTGGCAACCAGTTCACCTTTATCGCATTCCGGGCAGGAGACACCGCTTGAATTTGCCTTTTGTGTTTCTTCGTCTTGTTTAATGAACTTGCATTTTGGGTATTGGTCACAGGCAATGAATCTTCCATATCGACCGTCCTTTTCTACCAGATTGCCTTTTTCGCACTCGGGGCACTTTTCACCTGTCTTTTTATCACCCTCAAGCTCTTCTCCTTCAAAGGTTCTGGCCCCGTCGCAATCCGGAAATTTTTCACATGATAAAAATTTGCCATTTTTGCTCAGCTTGATAATCATTCCGGCTTTGCATTTGGGGCACTTGTGTTTCGGATCTGCTTTGCCAAGATCGGAAATTTTAGGAATATCTTTCTTATCTTCGACCGACTTAGCAAGCGGTTTGTAAATTTTATCAAGCGTTTCTATATACTTTCTTTTGCCTTCGGCAATCGCATCCAAATCATTTTCCATTTCGGCGGTAAAAGTGTCGTTGATGTATTCGCTAAAGTTATCTTCAAGGAATTGGCTGACAACATCACCAGTATCGGTAACAACAAGAGATCGCCCCTCTTTTTCTACATAACCGCGGTCTTCCAGTGTTTGAATAATAGAGGCGTATGTTGAAGGTCGTCCTATACCTCTTTTTTCAAGTTCTTTAACCAGTCCGGCTTCCGTGTACCTTTTTGGTGGCTGGGTTTCCTTTTCTTCTGAATCGAGTTTAACAAGCTTGATAAACTCATCTTTATAAAGTTTTGGTACTTCGTTATCTTCACCGCGAGATGCCGGATCTGCTTTTAACCACCCGTCAAAAATCACCCTTGATCCGTTTGTAATAAAATCGGGAACTTTTTCGTCTGACGCTTTGTTCACAATTCGGGTTCTTTTGACTACGGCGTCTGCCATTTGGGACGCCAAAGTTCTTCTGCGTATTAAGTCATAGAGTTTTTTCTGATCAGGGTTTGCACCCGCTGTCGCCTTCCCAATATTTGTTGGTCTGATTGCTTCGTGTGCTTCCTGAGCACTTTTTTGTTTCGTTTTGTATATATGAGATTTGTAGTATTTTTCTCCGTACTCTTTTTTTATGGTTTTTTGAGCTTGTTCAAGAGCAACGCCTGCCAAGTTGGTGCTGTCTGTTCTCATATAGGTAATGAGACCGGCTTCGTAAAGTTTTTGGGCGGCGCGCATTGTTCGTGAAGGGGAGAAGCCAAGTCTTGAGCTTGCCGACTGTTGGATGGTTGAAGTTGTAAACGGAGGGCGAGGCTTTCTCTTTTGATCAGTCTCTTTTATTTCCGCAATTTTCCAATCGGCCTTTTGACCGGCCTCAATTATTTCTTTAACACGCTTTTCATCTGTTGGCTCCTCTGAGCATTCTGCCAAGTACTTATCTTTTGATTTTGATTCAAACTCAGCCCCTAGTGTCCAGTATGTTTCCGGTTTGAACGCTCTGATTTCACGCTCGCGAACAGCAAGTATCCGTAGGGCTGGTGATTGAACACGCCCGGCGGACAGACCATACCTGAGTTTTTTCCAGATAAGTCCCGACAAATCGTACCCGACAAGACGGTCAAGAACCCTGCGTGCTTCTTGGGCTTGTTTAAGGTCGTCATCTATATTTCTAGGTTTTTTAAGGGCTTCTTTTACAGCTTCTTCAGTAATTTCATTAAAGACGATTCGCTTTGTTTTACTTGGCGCAAGGTCAGCAGCTTCTGTTAAGTGCCAGGCAATCGCTTCTCCTTCTCGGTCGGGGTCGGTTGCAAGATATACCTGGCCCGCTTTCTTGGCGAGTTTTTTTATATCATCAACCACTCCCTCCTTTCCTTGGACGATTTTGTACTTTGGTATGTAACCACCCTCTATGTCTATGGCGTCTTTGTTTGATTTTGGTAAATCACGAACATGCCCGACTGATGCTTTGACGGTAAAATCCGGACCAAGGTATTTCTTGATTGTTTTTTCTTTGGTGGGCGACTCAACGATCACCAGCTTTTTTGATTTTGTTTCTGCCATGTCTTGTTAGTTATTAGTAGCATGAAATTTAAAAAACACAAAAATTATTCTTGAATGTTCAAAACTTTGTTATATAATTTTCAATAGAAAAAAGTTTTGTAGAATTCTTTTTATGTAGGAGGTTCGTATGTGTGCAGACAAATCTGGAGATGCGCAAAAACTGCTTGGGCGCAACAGGGTGCAAATCGAGATCGCCTTAAATGATCCTGTCAACCGCCACGCCACTCGTGTCGAGCGGGGCTGTACGGATGAAGAGCTAGATAAGCATCCGGAGTGGTTGGTGGAGCACTACATCAAAGAAG
>CAZROQ010000004.1:0-14796 GCA_964601755.1 uncultured Candidatus Saccharibacteria bacterium | reverse complement strand
CTTTCTCTTGAAGGTAGAAAGGTCCTGTCCACCTTTGGTCTTTTGTCCAGAGGGAAAGGAGTAGAGTATGCCATTAGGGCTATGCCCGGAATTGTCGAAAAGCATCCCAACGCTATGTATATGATTCTCGGTGCAACACATCCGGAGGTTGTTAAAGAAGAAGGTGAATCCTACAGAGAGGAGCTTGAAGATTTAGTTTCTAATCTTGGTTTAGAGAATAATGTTAGGTTCCATAATTCTTATATGACGGGTGAGGAGCTTTTGGGTTTTCTTCGTGCCACCGATCTTTATGTATCGACCCCCTTGAATCCGGATCAAGCGGTTTCCGGCACACTTTCTTACGCCATGGGCGCGGGTCGTCCGGTGGTAGCGACAAAGTTTTCTCAAGCCAAAGAAGATGTCACGGTCAAGGTTGGCAGGTTGGTTGATTTCAAAAAACCGGAGCAAATAACGCAAGCGGTCAATGAGATACTTGGAAACCGAAGATTGGCTTTTGAAATGGGTAAGAGTGCTTATTTTAAGACCAGAAGTATGACTTGGGAAAACACCTTACTGCAGTATGTTGGGGTTTTTACAAAATGCGCCCCTGATGTTTTTGACAAGGAGAGAAATCTTTTCAGACCAACATTGAAGCATTTTCATAAAATGACTGACGACTTTGGTATGTATCAATTTGCGAAACTTGATAGACCGGATCTTGATTCCGGTTACACACTTGATGACAACGCCCGTGCTTTAATTGCTTGTACTTGGTGGCGTGAAAGAAGAGAGGATGGGTCACCTTTGTCTTTAGCGCAAAGATATCTGAACTGTTTGGACTTTATGATGACCGAGAATGGTTCCTTTGATAACTATGTCAACAAAGATAGAACTTTCAACAGTGAAAGAAATACCGATGAAAACTTGGAAGACGCCAACTCCAGAGGTTTCTGGGCTTTGGCTGTAGTGGCCGGCTCTAAAAATCTACCAGACGATATGAGACAAAAAGCGGGTCGTATTTTTCATGAAACCGTTGACATTCATTCCGGCACTCATTCTCCAAGAGCGGCCTCTTTTTACATAAAAGCATTTTACGACTGGTTGTCTGACAGAGATGATGAAGAGAGGTTTAAAATTATGAGGCATTTTGCTGAATTTTTAGTTAGTCTCTATGAAAAAACAAAGACTGACTCATGGCGTTGGTTTGAATCCAGACTAACTTACTCAAACGCGGTATTGCCGGAGGCTATGTTGTTGGCTTGGCAGAAAACAGGTGATGAAAGATATAAAGAAATAGGTCTGGAAAGTCTCGACTTTTTGATCGAACAGTCTTTTGAGGGTGGGGTTTGCGTACCCATCGGTCAATCGGGGTGGTTTATAAAAGATGGTGAAAAAAGAAGGTTCGACCAACAACCAGAAGAGGTTTCTGCTTTGGTGCAGGCGCTTAACTTGGCTTACCAAATTACCGGTGAACAAAAATATAAAGACAGGAAACTGGATGCCTTCAATTGGTTTATCGGCAATAATTTACTTGATCGTTTTGTTTACGACCATACAACCGGAGGCTGTTATGACGGCTTGGGGGAAGGGTATGTAAACTTAAACCAAGGCGCAGAGTCGACTGTTACTTACTTGATGGCTCGTCTTCTTTTTGAAAAAAAGAAGTAGTTTTAAACAACTTTTTCTTTTAGCCACTCAGAAATTTTTTGAGCACCGTCTTGGAAATTTTTTCCTACTAGAATTCCCGGGTGGGTTGCACCTTTTACTTCGTAAACTTCTTTTTCATAATAATCCGCCATAGCGCGGGCTTTTTCTATTCCGATTCCGAATGGGACTGATTCTCCGTGTTCACCTCCTAAAAATAAAACAGGCATAGGAAGTGAACCTTTAGGGACTGAAATCCCCAACTTTCTCTGGCTTCTGGCTTTTCCAGATTCGAGTCCAAGTTTAGCTTTCATTGTCATCAGTTGCTCCGGTTCCAAGTCTGGCAGAGCTTCCATTACTTTTTGTGGGTCACTAGGCATACCCGCATCCATGGCGGTGTACTCTTTTTTATATTCTTTTTCTTCTCCGGGCACTTGAACCTCTGTAGATGGACTCGGGTCTATGGAAACAACAGCACCGGGATTATAATCTCGGGCATACATAAGTGCCACCAATCCTGACATTGAGTGTCCGATAATGATCTCGTTTTCCAGACACAGTTCCTCCACGACGGTTCTGACATTATTTTCATAATCCTCCATAAGGGCTCCGGCGACACCCCTACCACTTTGACCGTGTCCAACAAGATCGAGCGCGTGCACCTCAAAACCTTGTTGGGTTAAGAATTGTATGTACTTTATCCACATCCAAGCGCCACCCCATGACCCGTGTACCAGTACAAGCGGATGCGGATATGATTTTTCTTCCGGTATGTGGGAGACGGTATGGAGACTGTCTTCACCGAATGTTTTTTCTTGTTTTTTTATCCCCATTTTTTATAAGGGGTCTAATTTGTAATTTATATTCCCAAAGAGAAGACCCACGGTAGAGGTACGGCATAGAGTGCCAAGGCGGCGCCCGCAAGAGCCATATTTTTCATAAAGTTGACCATCTCTATCATTTTTGAGTCATTGGACTCACTCCAAAACCTATGCATAGTGAAGGAAACCGTAATAAGGAAAAATACCAGAAGACCAAGTGCCCACTCGACCATCACGCCGAAGATAATCCCCAGTCCTCCCAGTAGCAAAAGTATGCCTGAAAGAATTACACCGATTTTCGGGCTGGGTAAATTTTTGGAATTTGCCATTTTGACCATCATATCCATCTTCATAAAATGGTTGATTCCGAAGAATATGAAGAACCCTCCAAAGAGGATTCGTCCTGCTAGAAATGCAATTTCCATATTGATTTTTTTAATTAGTAATTATTTATAAAGTTCAGTATCCGGATGTACAGCTGCCCAAGAAAACCAGAAGCCACTAACATAGGGTAGCTCTACAAAATCCGAACCTTCTTGTATTTTAACATCTATTTGGCCAAGGTCTGTTTTGGTTATTTCAATTTTTTTGTTAGCAAACAAGTCTTCGGTCGTGCCAACGGGTAGCGCTTCAATGTGGTAGGCCTTAAAACTGTCATCGATGCTTATGCCAATGACGAAGGCTTTGGGATGCAGTCTTTCATCTTTAAAGTCTGCTCCAAAAGAAACGCGCCCCGAAGTGTAGTATTCACCATATGGATCTCGCCCATAATTCCTGTTTGCCCCCGTTTCTTTGGAAAGAACTTTTGTTTCCGGATGAATTTGTTTCCAAGCATCGTAGCTGACCACATCTGAAGAGACAATATCTAGTCTGGTGCCCGTGTGAGTTCCCAAAACCGCCTGACCTAAAACTTGAGTCCATAATGATTCTTCGGAGGGATCTTCCGATCGGTTATACATAAGTAGGTTTGACTGCCAAAGTTTGCCGGAAACACCAAATTCCTCGACGACGCCATTTATGTTTCTATCAAAGACAATTCCCGTTCCGCAAAGTGGGCAGTATGTTACAGCGACAGCCTTGTCTCCAAAGTTGTCATTTACTATTTCGTGCCAGACGAGTATGGGGAAAGGGTAGAATCTTGCGTCCCCATTTATCTCTAAGCCCAAACCTATTGATTCACCGTCTAGCCATTCATCTGTTTCTTGTGTGCTTATGAAAACCGGATCATCTATAGAGGGGATTCCATCTTTACCCGGGCCACCTGAAAGTATCTCATCTAGAGGAATGGAATGTTTTACTCCGTCAGTTATCATAATTTCTCCGGGGTCTTTATATTCTTCCTGATCTATTTCTTCCGTATTTTGCCTGTTAGGCAAAGAGTCCACAGGTGAGATCCCTTGATCTTGTTTTACGGTCTCACCTTTCGGCAATTCAAATTCTTCTTTGTTTAAAGATAAAAACACGAATACTCCAATTATTATGATTATTAAAAGTATAATTAGTGATTTCATTTTTGTCATAATAAATTTTAATTAACAATCGACATCTTGACACCTTTTGACTATTGATTTTAAAGCACAGGAAAGTTTCGTATTTGTTAGTTTGTAGCAGTTTTCTTGCCCTTTTCTTTCTGAAGTTAAAACTTCACGATCTTCCAAGCGCGCCAGCTGATGAGAAGTTGCTGAGTGCGACATTTCTATAGAATCGGCAATATCTTTAACACATCTTGGTTTTGAAGATTTGCTTAACAGACTGATTATTTTGAATCGAGTTTCGTTTGCCAATAATTTTAGTGCTCGGACGCTGTTTTTAGTTTTTTCCATATAAATTAAATTGGTTTGAATGTATGAATCTTTGTTCATATATTAGCAGACAGATTTTTCTTGTCAACAAGTATTGTGGTTTTTGTTCGTGTTTCTTCTGCTAGAATTAGATGTATGCAAAAATCCGTTTCTTTTCCAAAAGGTTTTTTGTGGGGCGGAGCTACCGCTTCATATCAAGTTGAAGGTGGTATTTTTAATAACAACTGGGCAGAAGCGTCTCGCCAGGGCAAAGTGCCCAAGTGCGGTCAGGCGGCCGATCATTACAACAGATTTGAAGAAGATTTTGATATTGCTCGTGATCTGGGCCATAAGGTTCATCGGCTTTCTGTCGAGTGGTCTCGAATAGAACCGGAAGAGGGGGAGTTTAGCCAAGAAGCGGTTGATCACTACAAAAAAGTTTTGGAATCTTTGCGTCAAAGGGGCATAGAACCAATGGTAACTTGCTGGCATTTCACGATGCCGGATTGGTTTGCCGAGCGAGACGGTTTTGAGCAAGAAGGAGCTTATGACATATTTGCGCGCTACTGCCGTTTTCTTGTCGAGCAGTTTGGTGGTCAGGTTAAGTACTGGGTCACGATAAATGAACCATATGTGTACGCAACGAAAAGCTATATTCAATCTGACTGGCCTCCTTTCAGAAGACACTTACTTCGATATTTTGCATCGCTTGATAATATGCAGGTTGCTCACAAGACGGCTTATTTGGCGATGAAAGAGGCCAATAATGAAATTTGGGTTGGTGTGGCAAAACACAACAAAAATATTTCTGCCGGTTGGAACCCTTTTTATAAAATAGGGGCCTTGATTGCCGAATGGTTTTACAACAAAAGGTTTCTGGATGATATTTGTGGCTACCAAGATTTTATCGGTCTTAATTATTATATTCATACCCAGCTTGGCAAAGGAGGTAAGTTTGAAAAAACAGATATGGGTTGGAATATTTACCCCAAGGGATTTTATCGGCAATTAAAGAAATTGAAGTGTTATGATCTGCCGGTTTTTGTTACTGAAAATGGCATAGCCGACAGTGATGACGATCAAAGGTGGCCTTTTATTAGAGATCACATATTGTGGATGCATAAAGCAATGGAAGAGGGGGTGGATGTTCGTGGTTATATGTACTGGTCGCTTTTGGATAACTACGAGTGGTCATTTGGTTTTGAAAAAAGATTTGGTCTTGTGGCTATCGATTATGATACACAAGAGCGTCACATTAGAGCCTCGGCTTTAAAATATGCTGAAGTTTGTAAGAATAATCGATTAGATTTGTAAAATTATGGGAATCTGGGTCCTCTTGGTTGTTGTCGCTCAATTTTTCAACGCTGTCGTAGTGTTGATTGATAAGTATCTTGTTTCTCATCCGGTTTTACCTAGGCCGACTGTGTACGCCTTTTATGTATCGATGCTTTCCGGTGTCGCTCTGATTCTCCTGCCTTTTGGAGTGATTAGTTTCCCCGGTTTCCTTGTCATTTGGCAGTCACTTTTTTCCGGAATAACTTTCGTCGTTGCCATTGTTTTTTTATATCTTGCTTTGCAGAGGGCTGATGCTTCTGATGTGGTTCCCGTTTTAGGTGCCACTTCGGCAATTGCCACCTTCATTCTCAGGTTTTATTTTATTGATGAAAGTCTGCCGACAAACTTTATTTGGGGTTTCTTGTTTTTGGTTTTAGGTACAGCATTCATATCTCATTATCGTTTCAAGTGGAGAGGTCTTTCTTTGATTATCTTGTCCGGGGTTTTGCTGGGAGTTTCAACGATGCTTGTTAAGTTGGTTTTTGTTGAACTTGAATCGATTCCAGCCGGTTTTGCCAACGGTTTCTTTTGGACGCGGATGGCCAATGTGGTTGCCGGGCTCGGTTTGCTTCTGTGGCCACCAACATTTTTCGCTGTTACCTGTTCTGAAAGAAAATCAGCTTATAAGGCCAAGTGGCTGATTGTTGCCAACAAAGCACTGGGCGGTTTTGCCTTTCTTTTAATTTTGATAGCAATTAATCTCGGTGATGTTGCCATAGTCAACGCCCTTGGGGGTATGCAGTTTGTTTTCCTTTTGGTCTTTGCTTTTATTTGCAGTAAAAGATTGCCGGCTCTTTTCAGAGATGCCGAATCTCCAGAGAATTTAAGACAGAAAATAATAGCCGTATCTATAATTGTGCTTGGTTTTTTTGTATTATTTATATAGATTTTAGAATGAAAGAAGTAATTAATTAATTTCGAATTCAGAATTCAGAATTCAGAATCAAGAATTACGAATTAAGAATCAGGAATTACGAATCACGAATTAAGAATTAGGAATTAAGAATTACGAATCAGGAATTAGGAATTAGGAATCAAAACTCGAATGAATGTTTGAAACGAAATAGTGATTTTTTAATTGAAACATTGGAAATTGAAAATTCAATGAAAATTGAAAATTGAAAATCGCTTGTCCCGAGCGTAGTCGAGGGAAAAAATTGTAATTTTTTTGGGTACAAAACATTAGACAGTTTCTAAGTAAAAATTCTTATGAAAAAATGGAAAAAAGTTATTCTTTGGATTCTGGGGCTTACTGTTCTTTTGGTTTTGATATTGCAACTGATGTCTATTCGACCGATACCCGAGGAGGTTAATTACGGCGCCTCTTTTAGTAAGTTTCATAGTGACGAACTGGGTTTGGATTGGAAAGAAGTGTTTGAAGCATCACTTACCGATATGGGTATTAGAGATTTTAGATTCTCCGCCCATTGGCCGGGAGTTGAGCCTGAAGACGACCAATTTTCTTTTGAGGTCCTTGATTATCAAATGGAGAGAGCCAAGGAAACCGGTTCAACTGTGATTTTGGCGGTCGGACGAAGACTGCCCGGTTGGCCTGAGTGTCATGTACCAAACTGGGCGCAAGATTTGGGAGAAGAGGAGTTGAAAAAAGAAATTCTTGAATACATCGAAAAGGTGGTTACTCGTTACAAAGATCATCCGAGTGTCCTTTATTGGCAGGTCGAGAACGAGGCCTTTTTGACAACATTTGCCACGGAACATTGCGGGAGTGATCTGGATGTTTCTTTTCTGGAAGCAGAAATTGCTCTTGTTAAAAACATCGACCCCAAAACTCCGGTTATGCTCACTGATAGCGGAGAGCTTGGCAGATGGTATTCCGCCTACAAAAGGGGAGATGCTTTTGGGACAACTATGTATTTGTATATCTGGAATCATAAAATAGGAAAGTTTCGTTATCCGATTATGCCCGGTTTTTTCAGGTTTAAACAAAACATTGTTAATTTGTTTGCCGGACCGAAGCCGACATATTTAATAGAGCTTGGTGTTGAACCTTGGCTCCTGACACCGATAGCTAGTGCGCCGATTGAACTGCAGAAAGAAAGAATGGGTCTGGATAAAATTAAGACTATGATTAGGTACGGTAAAGAAGGAGGTTTTGCTTATCAGTATGTTTGGGGCGTTGAGTGGTGGTACTGGATGAAGCAGAATGGGGATAACTCTTTTTGGGAATTCGGTAAGAATTTATTCAAGCAGAAAGAATAATTTTTGTTACAATAGAGTAGTTATGCTTTTTGAAGTCGATTTATACACGGAGGAATCCGGAGAGACAATACAAAAATTTTTAAATACTCAAATAATGCCGACGGTCACCGATTTGGAAAAGTTGGCTTTGAGTGTTTCTCGTTATAAGCCTAGTTTCACCAAGGCTGTTTTTAGAAGAAACTTGAGTTATCTTGAAGAGGAGTTTCGTGAGGTTAGCAAGAATTTTCTTTCTCTTTATTACATTTACAAAAATCCGGATAAATTATTTGCTGATCTGAAGCTTGACCCGCAAAAAGACAAGGAAAAAATAAAAAAACTTAACGAAGACTACAAAACCAGTCGATTTGTAGTAATAGATCATCTTGATAGAGGATTTAGGTTGATGGAAATGGTTGAAAGGCAACTTGACAGATACCACAGATCTGCCGATCAAAGACTTGCTGTTGTATTGTCCATCATCGCCATCACCGCTTCTGTCGTAACACTTATTATCCGTTTCTAGATAGACAAATGGATTTTTTAGATTTTTTCTTAGTCCTCTTGGCGGCTGTTTTCTTTTCAGAGATTTTTAGGCGTCTGCATCTGCCGTGGGTCATTGCTTTAATAGTGGGGGGTATTATTATCGGACCCTTTGGTCTTGATTGGGTTGAGGTATCAGGACCTCTGGAATTTATGGGGGAGATAGGAGTCATCTTTTTGATGTTTATGGCCGGACTTGAAACCAGAAGCTCGGACACATATGGATACAAAAAAGGAATCTTAATCTTGGCACTTTTAAACAGTCTGGTGCCTTTTTTGGTTGGTTACGGAATCGCGTACGCATTCGGTATGGGTTTTTATGCTCAAATACTTCTCGGGATAATATTCATCTCCACTTCGATTGCCGTGATTGTTCCAACTTTTGAAGCAGGTGGATTATTAAGAAAACCGATAGGGAAATCAGTTGTTGCCTCAGCAGTTATTGAAGACATAACAAGTTTGTTGCTTCTTTCTATAATTTTACAAGTTGTCGAGCCGATAAGATCAATACCACTTCCTTTGTTCTTCTTTTTGCTTGTTTTGTTTCTGGTTGTCTTCAGGTGGGCGATTCCTAAAATAAAATGGATATTCGCCCACGCATCCAGCCAAGACCTTTTTCAGCAGGAGCTTCGAACAATTTTCGCGATACTTATCGGGGTTGTTGTTATTTTTGAGTTAATCGGCGTCCACGGTATTATCGCCGGCTTCTTTGCCGGTTGGGTTCTTTCCGGATCAATAAACAGTGAGATCGTCAGAGAAAAACTCAGAGTTATCAGTTACGGAGTTTTTATCCCAACTTTTTTTATCGTCCTTGGAGCTAAAACTGATTTAGGTGCTCTGGTTTCTAGCACAGCAACTGTCATACTGACTGTTTCGATTGTTTTAGGTTTGGTGTCTTCCAAGTTTGTTAGCGGTTGGGCAGGGGCAAGGATAGCTGGGTTAAAACAAAACACCAGCGCTATGGTTGGCTTCGCAACAATTCCTCAGCTTTCAACAACTTTAGCTGTTGCTTTTACTGCCAGAGAGTTTGGAATTATTACAAATGAACTGACCAGCTCTCTGATTGTCTTGAGTCTTGTGACCGTAATATTGAGTCCTCTTTTGGTTAAATTTTTTCAGAAGAGAATGGTTCAGAGAGGAGAGTTGTCTGTATCCACAGAAAAAATTTTTTCAGAGTGATATAATTAGTTAAGTAAAAAGTTTATGGATACTTTAATGCAAGCAAATATTTTCTTTTTCGTTACAACGGTTGTTGTTGTTTTGTTGGCGTCGGCTTCTATTGGTGTCTTGATATATGTTGCCTTGATTGCCAGAGACATAAGATCAGTAACTAAGAAAATAAAAGAAGAAGGTAATGCCACTTTTGAAAACATCAAAGAAATTAGAAATTTTTTGATGAGTGAAAAGCACCGAGTTTTTGATATGTTCTCCTTTTTTGGAGGAATAATACAGCAAGTTGTTGATACAAAGAAAGACAAAGGTGCCAAAACAGTTAAATCGAAGCCAGCGCGAAAAAAAAGGTCGACGCGCCGGGCGACTCCTAAAGAGGAGTAAATTATTAATCCCTTTTAGTTTTGCTTAAGCAGTTATATGAGCAAGAAAACAGAGATAGGTATAAAGGTGGGAGCCGCGCTTGCCTTGGCGGCAACATCTTACTTTCTTTACGGCACTAAAGAGGGCAATAAACAGAGAGCCCGGTTTCGTGGGTGGGTTTTGAAAGCAAAGGGAGAGGTTCTGGAAGCCTTGGAAAAACTTTCTCATGTTGACGAAGCAACCTACAATAAGCTTGTCGATCGTGTTGCCGGGAAGTATAAGAAAATACAAAATGTGCCCACTTCTGAGGTGATTGCTTTGGCAGATGAGCTAAAAGAGCAGTGGGTTAATATAGAAAAATATATGCCAACAAAAAGAAAAACAACCGCAAAGCGCAAGCCGGCCAAGAAAGCAGTAAAAAGAAAACCGGCCAAAAAGACGGCAAAAAGAAAGCCGGCTAAGAAAAAAACAGCGGTAAAGAAGACAACAAAAAGAAAAACAACCGCAAAGCGCAAGCCGGCCAAGAGAAAGACCACGGCAAAAAGAAAGAAATAATAGCCGTCTTTGTCTCTTAAAAACGCCAGACCTGGAAGGTCTGGCGTTTTTTGTTTTAGTAGATACTATAATTATCTAAACCCCCAAGATAACAGGAATAACAACAGGACTCTTGGCTGTTTTTTGGAACAGGAATTGACTAACCTCTTTTTCAACCGTTCCTTTTATGGTGTCGAAGTCAATTGGGTTCATCTTTGAGGCATTTGATTCAACGGATCTCTTTATTATGAGCCGTGTTTGTTGTAGTAGCTCCTGTGATTCACGAAGATAGACAAAACCTCTCGAGATGATGTCGGGGCTCTTTTTGAGTTTTCCACTTCTTGTGTTGACTGTGGCGATAATCACAAACATCCCGTCTTCGGAAAGCATTTTTCTATCTCGAATAACAACCTCTTGAATGTTTCCTATTTTGTGCCCATCGACAGTCATGTCTCCTGCCGGAATGGTTTGTTTTAGTTTTTGGATCGTTTTTCCTTCGTTGGATATTTCAATCACTGAGCCATTGTCCGGTACGACAATATTTTCTTTAGGGACGCCTAAAGACTCAACCATTTCCGCATGCATTTTTAGCATATAGTGATGTCCGTGGACAGGCATAAAGAATTTGTAGGGGATTTGCTTGTGAATCCATTCAAGCTCTGCTCGAGTACCGTGACCACTGGCGTGAACTTCTGAATCAAGGTAGGTGATTATGTGCGCGTCGTGCCGGTAAAGGTTGTCTTTAAGTTTGGTGATAGCTCTTTCATTTCCGGGGATTATGGAAGAAGAAAGCACAACAGTGTCGGTTTCGTTTAATCGAATGTTTTTGTGTGTTCTGTTTGAGATTCTCATTAAAGCGGCAAATTCTTCTCCCTGAGCTCCGGTGGCCAGAACGAGTACTTCGTCGGGTTTGTAGTCATCAATATCTCCAATGGGAATCATATGAGAGAGGTCTGCCAGACCAAGATGTCTGATTATCTCAACATTGGTTTTCATACTCCTACCCTCAACAACCAGTTTTTTGTTGTATTTTTGGGCCATCTTGATGAACTCAAGAATTCTTTCTACCTGAGAAGCGAAAGTGGCGATGATTATCCTTCCTTTTACTTTTGAGACGATTTTGTCGATGTTACCCAATATTTCCTCCTCTGAGATTGTCCAGCCAGGTTTTGGAATACCCGTTGAGTCCATGGTCATAAAGAGCACATTTCTGTCTTTAAAGATTGCATACTGCTCCTCCTCTTTTTTTGTGGGGACGCCTTTTCTGTTATCGACACGCACATCACCGGTATTTATTATGTCACCGTAGGGAGTCTCGATAATTATACCTGTGGAGTCGGGTATTGAGTGAGTGAGCCCGAAAAAGGTTACTTTTAGATGTTTGGAAACGGAAACATTTTTTTCGCCTTTCTTAACAACTTTAAGATTAAGTTTTGGAAGGTGAGGGAATTCCTCGTGCCTTTTTTTGATAAGCATTGATCCAAATTCACAACTGTAAATAGGCGGATTACCAATTCTTTCTATTAAATAGGGTAGGCCACCAATATGATCGAGGTGACCGTGAGTTATAACAACTGCTTTAATTTTTTCTTTATTCTCTTCCAAGTAGGTTGTATTCGGGAGAATGTAGTCGATGCCCGGGTTCTCCTCCTCGTCGGTAAACTCGATACCGACATCCACTACCACTATTTCATCACGATACTCTATTACCGTCATATTTTTGCCTATCTCTTCCACACCACCTATCGGTATTATGCGTATTTTGTCTCCTATCGGCGGGAGGCTGACTTTTTCATTTTCTTTCTTGGTTTGATTCGTGGGCCGTCTTTTTTTGTTTCTTGGACCACCACTTTTTACTGTATTTCTTCTCTTGTTTCTGTTGGCAGCGTTGTTGCCGGCGTTGTAGGTTCTTCGCCGGTGGTTACTTTTTGTATCTGACATTTTAGTTAGTGTTTACTTGCCTGTTTTTTACAGACGCTTTTAATTAATTTTTAAATATAGGCCAAACCCTATCAGTTTTTGTGTACCATTTGTGTACATCTCTAAATCTATCTTGTGACTCCGAAATGTTTTTGAAATTGATGTTCTTTAAATCTTTGGAAACCAAGTAAATAATTTTGGGGCTGTATAAGAATACTCCGGGTATATCTTTCTTTATTTCCGCTTCTATTTGTCCGAGAATGTTTGCTTTTTCTTCCGAGATGAAGCTTGTTCTGAAGTCTTCAAGAAAAGAGTCAACATCTATATTGGCATATTGAGAAACATTAAGGCCGGGATCAACTCTTTGGGATGAGTGCCAGAATGGGTAAAGGTCTCCGCTGGGGTTAATTACTTGTCCAAAAAGAAGGGCATCAAAATCTCTCGGTCTAATTACTGATTGTTTTAGGTCGGTCTGATCGTAGAAAGCAAGATTAACAGAAACACCGATTTCTTGCCACTGTCTTTTGATTTCTTCGGCGACTCTTTTAAGGTCGGGAGTGTTTGCTGTTGCCAAAGTAAAAGAAAGCAGATTTTCATCTTTTGTTCTAATCCCATCTTCACCGGCTAGCCAATTATTTTCCTCCAGTATTTTTCGAGCCAGTTCCACATCACCGCTTTTATCCGGTGTTGTTGTAGATTTTAGGGTATTAACATTCAATATTGGTGGTACAGCGCCGGTGATAGGTGTCGCATACTCACCGAAAACTTTTGAAGTTAAAGACTCTCTGTCTGTTGCTCTATAAAGAGCCAGTCTAACAGAGATATCTGTAAATATGTCTGCTTCGTTTTGATTAAGGAATATTCCAAAGACTCTTGGAAGGGCTGATGAAAGGATTCTTCTTTCATTCAATTCAACAACTTTTTCTTGAGATAAATTCACAGCTTGACCGACCTTTCTTTCTTGTACGGCCTCAAACAGATCTTCGTTGGTTGGGTAGGTGTTAATGATTATGTTTTCGATGTATGGAGGTCCAAGCACATAATCATCGAAAGGAACTAATTGATATGTTTTAGGGATTCCGTCCCCGTCTTTTTTGATGTTTTTAATCATATAGGGGCCGGCACCTATCGGTTCTATGTTATGGGTGGTAAAAGAAAACTGTTGAGTGTCAATATCTTTCCAGATGTGTGACGGCAAGATGCCGAGAGTGGTGTTATACAGGAAAGGAGAAAATGTTTCTTCCAAAACAAACTCTACTGTTTGTTCATCTAAAGCAGAAACAGAAACTCCGCTCCAGTTTCCCTCCTTGGGACTTTTTAATGTCCCGTCCTGAACTTTTTTAACCGTAAAGACAACATCTTCGGCGGTGACTCTTGTGCCATCGTGAAAACTGGCATTTTCTTTTAGTGTGAATGTGACAATACGGCCATCTTCTGAAACCTTGTAAGATTTTGCCAGTACCGGCTCTATTTCTCCTTCCGAGTTTACTCTGGTTAGTCCGGCATAAATCAACGCTGTAAGATCTTTGTCTGCGCTAGTGACAGCTAAAATAGGGTTTATAAAACGAGGTGTGCCCACTATTCCTTCTTTTATGTTTCCACCTTTGGTTGGTATTACTTCTAAAAGACTTGAATTCGCCTTGGCGATTGTAACTATCGATGTTGTTGCCACAATTAAAGCCAAAACAGAAGCCAAGATTTTGATTGTCAAAGGTGCGCCTTTAAAAAGTTTTTTCTCATCAAGAAAAGAGAAACATCTTTTTTTAAAAGCTCGTTTTTTAATGAATGAGCTTAAATCACTAAAATTGTTTTTTGTCATACAGAAAATATCGATTCTTCAAAAATTCGGCTGTCTTTTTTAAAGCAGTTAAGTTAATTGTTTTAAGAAACAAATAATGCTACCAGAGAAGAGATGGCGAGCAGTATCGCCAAAACTATTGTTGCGTTAAAAAGGAATTTTTCCGCTCCTCTTCGTGTGTGGTAAGTGCCCCCCATGCTATCTCCACCTCCAAAAGCACCACCCAAGCTGGATTCGGTCTGTTGCAATAAAATACCTGCGACTAACAGAATCGACAAAACGATCTGTATATATGGAAGTAAGCCTGAAAACATATAATGTCGATTATAGCAGTGTTTTTAATAAAATCAACGAAAATCTTTAATCAGTGATAAACAGCATTAAATCCTGGGGCTTATTCCGAATTATGGCTGTGAGAGGAAAACCGCCCTCTAAACACTAAAGACTGCCAGTGCTTAGTGTTTAAATTGGTGTATGCGCCATATGTTTGCAGTATTTCTCGGGGGTCTTGCCATTAATTGTGGAACTCACTACTGCCTCTGTGGTTTAACTACGATATATCGTAGTCTAGTTTTTAACCTTTTTCTTTCAAGATCGTTTTCTGACTCGACTACGATATATCGTAGTTTTAAAATTTATAAAAATACCTTTTGGGTTTAACTACGATATATCGTAGTTAAACTTTTTGTCTTACTTTTTACTTTAAGACCAC
>CAZROQ010000003.1:9274-15766 GCA_964601755.1 uncultured Candidatus Saccharibacteria bacterium | reverse complement strand
TCCTTGAAGGGCGAAAAGTCTGTCAGTTTAGAAACCAAAGACAATGTTTTGATTGTTTCTTCAGAAAGCTCAACTTCTGAAATTAAAACCCACTCACACGAAGATTTTCCCAACATACCAAAAATCGAAGGGGGTAATCGTTTTTCTATAAAGCCAAACTCTTTTGCTGATGGTTTAAAAAGTGTTCTGTTTAGTGCCTCTGTTTCCAACATGAAACCCGAGTTATCGAGTGTTTTTGTGTACCCGGATGATGGCCGTCTAATTTTTGTAACAACAGACTCATTTCGTTTGGCAGAAAAAAAAGAAGATATAAAGGAAGCCAAAAACTTTTCAGAGGTTTTGATTCCCTCAAGAAATGTTGTTGAAATTGTTCGTCTTTTGGAAAACAAAGAAGAACCAATAGAGGTTTTTTACAACGACAACCAAATAGCTTTTTCCTCTGATGGTTTTTATTTAACATCAAGGGTTGTTGACGGGACTTTTCCGGACTATAAACAAATAATTCCCAAAGAAACAACAACAGAGGTTACGGTTTTGAAAGAAGATATGGACCACGCCCTTAAAACAGCCAATATTTTTTCAGGTAAACTAAATCAAGTTACAATAAATGTTGATCCTAAAAACAAACTTTTTGAAATAAAAACTCAAGACTCGGATTTGGGACAAAACATTAACAAAATACCAGCAACAATAGAGGGCGATCCGATAACAATATCTTTCAACCAAAAATACATTATCGACTGTTTTCAATCTATAAATGCAGACAGTCTTTCACTTTCTTTTAACGGCCAACAAAAACCATTGGTTAGAAAACCAATATCAGATTATTCCTTTCTCTATCTTGTGATGCCAATGAACAAATAATTTTATTAAATGTTTAATATAGAAGAATATCTATCAAAATTTAAGGTAATCTTAAAAAAAGATGGAGCTATTAAGGGTGTAATAAAAGATGTTTTGGACAAAGAGTTAAAAACAAACATCTCCAAAGAAGATATAAAAATATCACAAGGGATTATTTTTCTAAAAGCTCCACCAATACTTAAGAGCGAGATTCTTTTAAGAAAAAATAAAATTTTAGAAAAAATTTCTAACAAAATCGGATCAAAAAAGATTCAAGACATTCGTTAATTTAAAAAGATATCTGAAGAGCTCCAGTGGCCTCTCCTTCATTTGAAACTTCATCTGTCGCTCGTGCTGATAACATATTCAAATCCCTAAGCTCAACATTTACATCAGACGGGACAAAAGAGAAAGTGAAGTCAGGACCATCTGTCGATCTGCCAATATAAGCACCATTTAGATAGTACTGAACACTAACTAAATCAAATTTAGAATCTTTGTTTTTTATTTTAATAACAACACCCTCATTAGGAGAGTAAACATCATCTTCATCTGGTTTGATTATAGATATTTTAGGTGCATTTTCCGGATTGTTTATATCACTGGACTCATCCGGTATGTCCGAATCAACAACCTCTCTTGTCCCACTTTGATTCACCCACAGCCTAACCGGAAATTCCCAAAAAGAGTATTGGGGGTCTTTTGCCGGATTGTCGGGGTACGGTCCTCTTGGGTCATCTTTTTGAACCCAGTGAAGTATCGAATGAACACCCCCTGATCTGATTTCTGTTAAAGAACTATCAGGTGTGTTTGAGGTTGCCAGCTTTCCTGTGTTTTTGTCTATTAAATAAGAAAGGCCACCATTCCATCCCCCTCTTAAAACAGGTTTTAGTCTAATTGGAGACTCTTCTTGGTATGGTTCAGTGAAGTTTTTAGATTCAACTTTTTCTAAAGCCCAGTCCATAAACTCTCTCCACATAGGAGCCACAATAAAACCAGCAACTTTTTTATCCATAGGGCTGTTGTCATTGTTTCCCGCCCAAGAGCCGACCGCCAGATTGGGTGCATAGCCGATTATCCACGCGTCTCTATAATCGTTGGTTGTACCCGTTTTAGAGGCAATATCATGATTGGGAAAATGCAGGAAGGAGTTTTCTCCAAAAGCCGGGGATCGGGCATCGTTGTCTGAAAGGACATCAGATATTAAATTGGCTATATTTGGTTCCAATATTTTTTGATTTTGGCCACCTTCAAAATTTTCTATAACATTTCCTTCGTTGTCTTCTATTTCCAAAATAGCCACAGGCTCATTTCTTTTTCCTTCATTTGCAAAAACAGAGTAAGCGCTGGTTATGTCTAAAAGAGAAACTTCACCGCCACCTAAAACAAGTGTTAGCCCGTATCTGCTCGTGTCTTCGAGACTCCGAATACCCATTGATCTGGCCAAAGACAGGGTGTCGGAAAGGCCTGCCAAATACAGTGTCTTTATTGCCGGAACATTCACAGACTGGGCCAGCGCGTCTCTCATAGTCATTGGACCGCTAAATTTGCCGTCATAATTAACAGGCGAATAACAATCGCCCCCACTTGTCATGTTTGTGGGCGAGCAGGCGGTAGAAAATTGTGTTCTCAGATTAAATAAAATCGTGTCCGGAGTGTATCCATCTTTAAATGCCTCCGCATAAGCGAATGGTTTAAAAGCGGAGCCGGGTTGTCTGTGAGCTGTTGTTATATTGAAGTTGCCGTCTATTTCTTGGTCAAAGTATCCTCTGGAGCCAATCATTGCCAAAATTTCTCCGGTTTGCGGGTTGATAACAACCATCCCTGCGTTTTCTGCGTTAAATTTCTCCTCATTCTCTAAAGCGTATTTGGTTACAATCTCTTGAGCTTTTTCCTGCATCTCGGTATCCAAGGTTGTTTTAATTTTGAAACCACCTCTTTCAAGAATATCTTCACCATATTTTTCTGCCACATACTCTCTGACATACATAACAAAATGAGGTGATTGGATGCTTATGTTTTGTTTTTCAAAATCAATCTCTTTATTTTTTGCGTTTTGAAAATCTTCTTCCGATATAAAACCATTTTTTTTCATTGCCTCTAAGACTTGATTTTTTCTTTTGTTCAATTCATCTCTGTTTGAGCCATAGGGCGAGTAGTAGGTGGGTGCTTTGGGTAGAGCCGCTAAATAGGCGCTCTCAGCTATGGAAAGTAGAGAGGCGGGTTTGTTAAAATAAGATTCTGACGCCGCTTGAACTCCATATAAACTTCCACCATAGGGCGCTTCGTTTAGATAAATTTCAAGTATCTCATCTTTTGTTTTAACAGAATCCAGTTTTATAGATAAGATCCATTCTTTCAGTTTTCTACTAACTGTTTTTTCTCTGGTAAGTAGAGAGTTTTTTACCACCTGTTGGGTCAGTGTCGACCCACCTTGGCTGAATTCCAAAGAAGAGGTATTGACCCACACAGCTCTTAAGATTGCCGTCGGTTCTATTCCTGCGTGGTTGTAAAAATTATCATCCTCTATGGCAATGGTGGCATTTCTCATATGAGGAGAAATATCTTCTAGGGGGGCTATTGTTCTTCTGACATTTTTGTAAACATCATAAAGAAGCGTCTCACCGGTACGATCATAAATTTTTGTTGTTTGCTGAACAACTCTATTTTCAAACCCATCTAAAGTTGGTATTGGTAGTGTAGATGCCCAAATAATCAATATTCCGGCAACAAAAAGCCCAAGAATTACAACAGAACCAATGAGTTTAAAGATAACCGAGATAATGCCGGCTGAACTTGATTTATACATTGGATAAACTATAGCAAAGACAGACAAAAAAAAGAATAAAAAGGTCAATTATGTTAAAGTTTATAGGTATATGAAAAAAGGAGTAAACACAAACAAAGAAGAAATACAAAAAATTTTTTCAAGGGGTATTTCCAAGTTTTACCCATCTAGGGAAGATGTGGAAGAAAGGCTTCTTTCGGGAAAAAGATTAAAAATATACGGCGGGATGGACGCTACGGGTGTTGATCTACACATAGGACACTCAAAACAACTCATTTTACTGGAAAGATTAAGAAGATTGGGGCACGAAATAATTATTCTTTTTGGAGATTTTACCGCTATGATAGGTGATCCTTCTGATAAAAGTGCTACCAGAGTTCTCTTAACAAAAGAACAGGTTGCTTCTAACATATCTACATGGAAAAAACAGGTGTCCCACATACTTTCTTTTGACGAAAAAGAAAACCCAGCAAAAGTTGTTCAAAACAGCCAGTGGCTTTCCAGGCTCAGCTTTTCTGATGTTGTTGATCTGGCTTCTAATTTTACGGTTGGGCAGATGATAGAAAGAGATATGTTTGAGAATCGTATAAAAGACGGTAAACCGGTTTATCTCCATGAGTTTCTGTACCCATTAATGCAGGGATATGACAGTGTTTCTTTAGATGTTGATGGTGAAATTGGCGGGACAGACCAAACATTCAATATGTTGGCGGGCAGAACTTTACAAAAAACACTGAACAATAAAGACAAGTTTGTCATAACAACAACCCTTTTAGCTGACCCAAAAACAGGGAAAAAGATAATGAGTAAAAGCGAGGGTGACTATATTGGGCTTAATGACGAACCGAATGATATGTTTGGTAAAACAATGGCTTTGCCGGATGATATTGTTGTTCAGCTATTTAAAGAGTGCACCTTCCTTGAACTGGAAGAGGTTTCTCAAAAAGAAGACAGGTTTAAGGATCCAAAAAACAAAATGGAAGTTAAAAAAGAGCTTGCGTGGGAATTTGTGAAGATGTATCACTCTGAAGACGAAGCTATAAAAGCCAGAAAATCTTTTGAAGAAACTTTTGGTGATAACAAGTTCCCCGCGGACTCTCCAACTGTTTTTGTTTCCAAGAATGACGATTTTATGTCTGCTTTAATTAAAAGCGGTTTGGTGGAATCAAAGTCAGAACTAAAACGGTTGGCGGAAAGCGGGGCTATTACAGATGTTGATACAGAAGAAAAGATTACTGATCTAGATACTTCTATAGAAAACAACAAAAAAATTAAAATAGGAAAAAAAAGATTTCTCCAAATTTTATTAGACACATAAATAAAGACCACCACAAAAGTGTGTAAACAAGTTTCTAATCGCAATACATAGGCTTGGTCGAAGAAATAATTTTCAATTTTTAATCAAGAATTACGAATTACGAATTACGAATCAAAACAAGAATGTGTGAATGTAAGAAAACAAAGCAAATATTTTTTACTTGAAACATTGAAGTTTGAAAATTCAATGAAAATTAAAAATTGGAAATTGGAAATTGCCCGTTCCGAGCGTAGTCGAGAAAAAATTGTAAATTCACCCAACCTGCGCAAGCAGGTTGGGGTTAGAGCAATCTTCAGTAGTCGTCTTGTTCGTTTCTGAGTTCGTCAAAAGAGTCCGGGATTTCATCATCCAATTCATCGGAGTTGTCGAGAGAAAGCTCATTATCATCTAAAAACAGTTCTTCTTCGTGCATAAATATTAATTAAAAAAATATATATGACCTTTTTATCAAATTTGGTTTTGTTTGCAATAGTGCTGAAACAATAAACTGTGTATAACTCAGATATTCTCTTAAAACCTTTCTGAAGCCATGCAGGTTAAAGCGGTCGCAATGGCGTCAAATTCGTCATCATATTCAATTTTTTTGGTTATTTTTACCAAAAGAGGAATCATATCCATAATATGTTTTTTGTCACTCTTTCCATGTCCGGTAACCGCAACCTTGATAGATGATGGTGTGTACTCGAAAACCTTCAAATTGTTTCTGGAAGCACATGCCAAAACAACACCGCGTGCTTCCGAAACCTTCATAGCTGTTTTTTGGTTTACATTAAAAAACAATCTTTCTATGGCTAAAATTTCGGGTTTTTCTTTTTCTATAACCTCTTCTATTTTTCTGTTTATATCAGATAGTCTCCGGTCGTGGCTTTTTTGGGGGTCGGTTTTAAAACATTCTGAAAAAACAAGCACCTCCTTTCCGGAATTATTATCAACGACAGCTATTCCCAGACGCTCATAACCCGGATCTATACCAAGAACTTTCATAAATTTAAACGGCGTTTGTGTAAACCTCTTGAATTTCTTCGTTTTCTTCCAGCTCTTCGACAACCGATTCCAGCTTTGACAAATCTTCGTCTGAAATATCAATTGTTGTTTGGGCTACATAATTACCACTGTCGTCTTTGCTGAAAGCCCATGAGGCGGCACCCATTTCAGCAAGTGCAAGACCGTTTTTTGATAGTGTGTGTTTAACCTCGGAAGCGGTTTTGTTTCTATTATCTGTTAGCCCTTGAATTATAATAGCCACTCCTCCGGGGCCGTAAGCTTCGTAGGTTACGGTTTCCATATCTGCTCCCTCACTACTTTTTCCTTTAGCGATCGCTCTATCGATATTGTCGCTTGGCATATTCGCTGACTTAGCTTTTTCTATAGCCGTCTTTAAGCTGGGAGAATCAACATTACCCCCCGCTTTTTTAGACTCAACCGCGATAAGCCGAGCCAGTTTTCCAAAAACTTTGCTTTTCTGGGCGTCACTAGCCGCTTTTTTGTGTTTAATCTTTGACCATTTGTGTCCACTCATATTTAAGATTTGCTAATTAATATA
>CAZROQ010000003.1:0-9264 GCA_964601755.1 uncultured Candidatus Saccharibacteria bacterium | reverse complement strand
AGGGCCGGCTCGAAAGCCGCGCTGGGCCAGGACTTGATCAGCATGTTGCCACTCATATTACTTTAATTACATTCTTAAGTTTGTTAGTCCGAGTCCTGCCCCGTAGGGAGGTTCCGAGAAGCGGGTTCTCTCCTTTGGGGTGTTTAATCTTTGACCATTTGTTGTGTCCACTCATATTTAAGATTTGCTAATTAATATAAGAAGTTTTGAATAAATAAAATAAATTCCTACAAAAGGAGTCGATTGTCTGGTGGTTTTTCTCCGATATGCTCATAGGCGTGATTTGTGGCTACCCGTCCTCTTGGTGTTCTGTCAATAAAACCTATTTGTATTAAATACGGTTCATTGAAGTCCTCGATGGTTCCTTGGTCTTCCGATAGGGCGGCAGCCAAAGTGTTTAGCCCAACAGGCCCACCTTTGTAGTTTAATATGATTGTTTTCAATAAATCTCTGTCCGCTTGTGATAAGCCGATTTCGTCTATGCCCAATAAACTTAAAGCGTCTTTTACCAAATCTTTTGTTAGGGACGCTTTTTGCATTTGCGCAAAATCTCGGCACCTTTTCAGAAGGTAGTTTGCGGTTCTGGGTGTAAATCTGCTCCTTGAGGCTATCTCACCGGCAGAACCGGTCTCAAGATCAGTGTTGAGTAGCTGTGCTGATCTGGAGATTATTTTTTCAATATCCTCATTTGAATAAAAATCAAGTCGAAATATACCCCCAGAAAATCTTGATCGTAGGGGAGAAGAAATTAAAGAAATTCTTGTCGTTGCTGCCACCATTGTGAACGGTGGCAGTTCCAGTTGAATGGTTCTGGCAGAAGGTCCTTTGCCTATAATTATATCTAAAGCACCGGATTCCATTGCCGGATACAAAACCTCCTCGATTGTTTTGTTTAGTCTGTGTATTTCGTCTATAAAAAGAATGTCATAAGGAGAAAGGTTGGTTAAAATTGACGCAAGGTCGCCAACTTTTTCTATAGCCGGACCTGATGTGACTTTCATCTGTGCCCCAACCTCTTTGGCTATCAAATGTGCCAGAGTTGTTTTGCCAAGACCCGGCGGTCCATAAAACAAAACATGTTCCGGTGCTTGTTTTCTTTCTTTGGCGGCTCCCAAAAGTATCTTCAGGTTATCTTTTATCGGCGCTTGTCCAACATACTCATCCCAACTGTTGGGTCTTAAGGTCATTTCAAGAAACCTTTGAGACTCATCAACATCTCCGGCTTCTTTCTTTAGATTTATGTTTTTATCAAGATCTTTCATTACAACAAGAATACTCCTTTTAGTGGGGTTGACACAAACTTTTTATTATGCTAGTATTTCAGTCAGTATCCGCTCTAGTGGCGGATTGTTTTTTTCCAGGATATTACCCTCTAAACGGCAGTAGCACTCCACAGAGGATGTGTTGGTCTCGGCTGGCGCTCTCCTTGTGTGGTTTGCTGATGCTTTTGCGAGTATGTGCCGCTTAGAGGGTAATGAACTGGAATTTTAAAACCAAGCTTTAAAAGCTTGGTTTTAATTTATACATAGGAATTTTATATACGCAAGGCTAAAACTCATCCAAGTCCACAATGCGCTCAAGCTCATCAAGTGCCGTCACTCCTTGGAGAACTTTCAAAACCCCATCTTGGGCAAGAGTTAAAAGACCCTGATCTCGGGCAGACTCTCTGATTTCTCGGTCACTTGGATTTTTTTGAACAACCTCTTCTATTTTGCTTGTTGTTAGTATTCCTTCGTAAACCCCAACCCGTCCTTTGTAACCGGCTTCCGAGCACTTCGGGCATCCAACCGGATGCCAAACCTCTTCTTTTTGAATGTTTTTTAAGTAAGATTCATCGGTGATGGAATTTAAAACTTTGTTTATTTTTTCCGCCTCTTCTCCTTCAAGGGGAACTTTTTGAGCGCACTCCGGGCAGAGCTTTCTGACAAGTCGTTGAGCTAAGGTCATATTGATTGCGGAAGTAACAACTTTTGCGTTGACACCCAAACCAAGAAGGCGTGGAAAAGAACCCGCAGCTGTATTTGTGTGGAGGGTTGAAAAAACCAAGTGACCGGTCAAGGCCGCGTTAACAGCTGTTTCGGCAGTTTGGTTGTCGCGAATCTCACCAACCATTATGACATCAGGGTCTTGTCTTAGTGCGGATCTTAATCCCTCAAGAAAGGTGTAGCCGGCTTCTTCGTCTGTTTGGGTTTGAACAATCCCCTCAAGATGGTACTCGATAGGGTTTTCAATTGTGATTATTTTTGTTTGAGGGCTGTTAACTTTTGTAAGAAAGGCATACAAGGTGGTTGTTTTTCCGGAGCCGGTTGGTCCTGTTGTTAAAATCATTCCGTTTGGTTTTTCTATTTCTTTGTTTATTGCTTCAAGAAGACGCGGATGAATACCAAGGCTTTCTAACTCCAAAGAAATTGCGTTCGGGTTTAAGATACGCATAACAACCGCTTCGCCGTTTGGCCCGGGCAAAATAGAGGTTCTTATCTCTATTTCCGTCTCATCAATAACAATACTAAAACGACCATCTTGGGCTATGTTCTCTAGGTTTATTTTTAGTCCGGACAGAAGTTTGATTCTTGATATCAAAAAATTGTAGGTTTTATGGTCAAGGGATGTAACATCAACCAAAACTCCATCAAGGCGGTATCGAATCAAAACATCTTCGTCTCGGGGTTCTATGTGTATATCTGATGCCTTGAGTGCCATTCCTCCTGCCAAAACTACTTCAATAACCTTGGTTATTTGCTGGCTTTCTCCTCCTTTTAGTTTTTCTTGCGCGTTGTTTTTAACATCATCGAGGCTTTTAACTTCTTTTATAAATTTACCAATATCTTTGTTCGAGATAGAAAGTGTCCCTCGCTCGCTTTCAGTTGTTGATTTAAAGTCTGCGTATCTTTCCCAAACATGCTCCAAGCTTCTTGTGGAAACCAAAAACAGTTGCGGTTTATATCCGCTTTCTTCAATAATACGAAGGGCTTCTTTGGTTTCTTCTTTGTTGGGGGAGTGGATACCAATATCAACCTTTTTTCCACGCAAATTGAAAGGGGCAATTTCCGCCTTTCGGGCATCTTCTTCCTCTATAACTTTTAAAGCACCAACATTTATGGGAGTTAGAGAAAGATCATTGTAAGGAATTTTATATTTCTGAGATAGGATCTCTGCCAGACGCTCTGCCTCTTCTTCTCGGATACCTTCCAATTTGTCATCTCTTTTTTTGTCATCAAAATCAACCATACCTGAAATTGTATCACAGCTACGGGATCCATTAACTATCAAGTGTGGTTTTTGCCGACCTACACCAGCAAAAATATTGAGGTTAAACCTTGATAAATTTTTGGAAATTGATGAATACACTAGGATACCTGCGTCGTCTTTCTCTGTGGTAGTTCATTCACATAATCTTGAAAGGAAAAAATACGATTTAAATCGTATTTAAGTAAAAAAATTACCCCGCGACGCAATGTCGCGGGGTAGGGAATGAGCATCGTGCCGGATGTCATTCGGATTTGAGCTTGCCGTTGATCTCAGCGATCTGACGGTCAAGCTCAACAACTTTCTTTTTGACCGAGTCGACCTGCGATTGCAGGGCTTCTCGGTCGCTTTCAGGTAGTTCGCCCTTGAGCAACTCAGAGAGCCTCTCTAAGTGGCGAACCCGAGCTTCAAGCTCGGCTTCGAGCTCGGCCTTCTCCTTGCGGAGGTTGCCTTGCTCGAGGCCCGTCAGCCGTGCCTCGAGCTGTTCAACCTGCGTTGAACCGCTCGGTGCAACCTTTCCCGGATCAGTGCCGTTTCTTTGGGCACTTTCCGGGACACCGTAGCCGTGGCGCCGGAGAGTTTCGTTTGCTCTCCGTTCGTTGCGCCACTCTTCGAAAGTCAACGGGGTTTCACCCCGATTGACCACCGACCCCGAGTATTCGCGGTAAACGCGAACCTCGGCCTTGCGGACTTCTTCCTCGAGCTCTCGCTCGAGTTTCTTCCGCTCGGCGTCATCCTTGATCTCGGCTTCGGCTCGATCGCGACGGATGTCGCGTTCGAGCTCCGCTTCCTCCTCTTCAAACTCCGCGCGATACTTCTCGCGGAGCTCTCTCATCTTCCGTTCGTGCTCCGCCCTTTCCTCCTCCAGTTCTTGGCGGTGCTTGCGCTCTTCGCGCTCCCGCCGTTCCTCGGCGCGACGATTGTCACGCTCTTTCCGTTCCTCGGCGCGACGATTGTCACGACGGGATTTCTCCCAGTCGTCGACGACCGCCTCGCCGGCCTCCTCGGCGATGTCCCGGAACAGGTCTCCCCAAGGGTCCTTGTTCCGCGCCTCGGCGGTGTTGGCGAACGAAAGAAACGAAAGAAAAACGAACACAAAAACGATAAGAGTCAGTGTACGCATAGCGTACCTCCTTTCAGGGTTATGGTTTGTGTGACAGATCCGGCACGATCTGAGGGTATTATATCATATACACTCATTTAGTCAAGCCCAAAAAGAGCTTGAAAAACGGCTTCAAAACCCCTTTTTTGCCCTCCTGAACACCCACGCGATGTTTAGGTGTGCAGACTTCCGGGTTGTTTAGAACCAATGATTGGTTACCCGCTTTTCTACCTGTCACTGGGCAAGACGAGGTCGGCAATAAAAGATATTAAGGTGTGTTATATTGTTAATTAATGGCTCAACAAACATTAAAATCACTTGATGACACCAGGGTAATTGCCAGAAAAATCCTTCTTGAGTGTGTAGAAATTTCTAAAAAGGAAAAGAGGGCTGTTGTGGTTGCTCTAGAGGGTGATCTTGGCGCCGGCAAAACCACCTTTGTTAAGGCTGTAGCCGAGGCGCTTGGTGTAAAGAAAACAGTTACTAGCCCCACTTTTGTTATCGAAAAAATATATAAACTCGACAAAGAGCAACCTTTTAAACATCTTATACATATTGATGCCTATCGTTTAGACAGCGGGAAAGAATTGATTGAACTTGGTTGGGAATTGATAATAAAAGATCCTCAAGCCATTGTGTTTATTGAGTGGCCTGAAAGAGTCGAGGAAATAATTCTCAAGTCTGCTGTTAGGATTAAACTTGAGACCTTGGATCAAAAAACTAAAAAAATAACCATTCCTTTTGATGAATCCTCCTAAAAAACAAAAAAACAAAAGACTTGTTCTGCTAGACGCTCACGCAATTCTGCACCGCGCCTACCACGCCCTTCCCGACTTTTCTACAGCCGGTGGAGAACCCACAGGTGCTTTGTATGGGGTTTCTGCGATGTTGATGAAGATTATTCAGGATTACAGCCCCGATTATATAGCATCCTGTTTTGATGTTGCCGAACCCACCTATAGACACGAGGCCTACGAAGATTACAAAGCCGGGCGTAAAAAAGCCGATGAAGAACTTGTTGCTCAGATAAAAAGATCTCATGATTTGTTGAAAGCACTTTTTATTCCCATCTACGAAAAGAGCGGTTTTGAAGCTGACGACATTTTGGGAACCATTGTGGAACAACTTAAAAATGAAGATCTCGAGATAATCATTGCTTCCGGGGATATGGACACGCTTCAACTTGTTCGCGACAAGGAGGTGATGGTGTTTACTTTAAAGCGGGGGATAAACGATACGGTTTTATATGATGAAGACGCCGTTAATGAACGATTTGGTTTCGGGCCGGAGCTTCTTCCCGACTACAAAGGTCTTTCCGGTGATCCCTCAGACAACATCATTGGTGTTGTTGGTATTGGCGATAAAACCGCCACAGAGCTCATAACAACCTTTGGGTCAATTGAGAAAATATATGAGAACTTGGAAAAAGATGAAGAAAAACTTAAGGAAAAAGGAATTAAAGAAAGAGTAATTAAGCTTCTAAAAGAAGGAAAAGAAGAGGCGGAGTTTTCTAAAATGCTGGCAACGATTCGCAGAGATGCGCCCATAAAGTACACTTTTCCGGAAAAAATCTGGAAAGACGAGCTTGATATCGAAGAGGTTTTTAAGATTTTCTCTGATCTCGAATTTAGATCTTTGGTTCGGAGAGCTAAAGAGGTTTTTGGTGCCAAACAGGCCAGTATAGAAGAATTAACTGAAACTAAAGACGAGATTAGTGAAAAAGATCTCGAAGAACTGAAGGTGGGGGTTTGGCTTCTTGACTCAACCTTAACCAACCCCAACACTGATGACATAAAAAGTTTTACCAAAAAGAAATCTTTGAATGAAGCAAAGGATTTTGTAGAAAATAAGCTTTCCGAAAACAATTTAAAGAAAGTTTTTGATGATATAGAAAAACCGCTTATCCCCATTATCAAAAAAATGGAAGAAAAGGGTGTTGGTATAGACAAAAAATTTCTGGATAAACTATCAAAAGAATATCACAAGGAACTTTCTAAAATTGAGAAGAAAATTTTTAAAGAAGCAGGGGAAGAATTTAATATCAATTCACCGAAACAGTTAAGTGAGATTCTTTTTGACAAAATGGGTCTTTCGATAAAAAATCACAAAAAAACCGGTGGTGGTTCTAAATCAACAAGAGAATCAGAGCTTGAAAAACTTCGCGATGACCACAAAATCATTGACCTGATACTCGATTATCGCGAACTTCAAAAACTGCTTTCTACCTACATAGACAACATTCCTAAAATGGTTGATGAAAATGACCGATTACACGCAACATTTCTACAATACGGGACAACAACCGGACGCATGGCTTCTCAGGATCCCAATCTTCAAAACATTCCTATCAGAAGCGAGTTGGGGAGGAAAATCAGAAATGCTTTTGTACCGGCCGAGGGCTTTTCTTTGGTTGCTTTCGATTACTCGCAGATGGAGTTGCGCATCGCCGCTTTTTTGTCTGGTGATTCAGAGCTTATAAAAATCTTTAAAAATGGAGAGGATGTTCACTCGGCCGTTGCGTCAAGAGTCTTTGAAGTCCCTCTCGAAAGGGTTGATAAAGAGATGCGCAGGAAGGCAAAGGTTATAAATTTTGGAATTCTTTATGGTATGGGAGTCAACGCTCTAAAGGCAAACTTGGGGGGAACCCAGAAAGAAGCTCGAGAATTTTATAACGACTATTTCAACAAGTTTCCGGAGCTTGCCAGCTACCTTGAGGATGTCAAGGCGGAGGTGGCATCAAGGGGTTATACCGAAACCATTTTTGGACGCAGGCGTTACTTTCAGGGAATTAACTCGTCGATTCCTTATGTCAGAGCTTCTGCAGAAAGGATGGCAATCAATGCACCAATTCAGGGAACCGAGGCCGATATAATTAAAAAAGCACTCATTGAGATTGATGGGTATTTAGAAAAAGAAAAATTGCATAAACAAACATACCCCGTTTTACAGGTTCACGACGAGCTTGTTTATGAAATATCAAAAGATCAGGTTTCTAAAATTAGCTCTAAGATACAAGAGATGATGGAAGGAGTTATTTCTCTGAAAGACACTCGAAACATTCCGCTTTCAGTGGAGGTGCAGGTGGGTCAGAATTGGGGAGAAATGAAAAAATTATTCTAAATTTTAATATATGCTTTACCTCTATTCAGGGACAGATTTAAACAAATCCAGAGAAAAGGCGCGCAAGTTGGCAGACTCTTTGACGGACCGCCAACCGGACGCGCCTTTCTTGAGAATTTTAGCTGATGAATTCGATTCTATGAATTTGGAAGATCTTATTGTCGGTCAAGGACTTTTTTCTTCAAAAGCTCTTGTTTTTATGGATCAGCTTTCTTTGAATAAAGATGCTTTTAGTTTTTGTTTGGAATGGCTAGATAAAATTTCTGAATCTCCAAACATCTTTGTGATGCTTGAAGGCGCACTCGACTCAAAGACACAGAAAAAACTTTCTAAAGTGGCAGAAAAGCACACAATCTCGAATTCCAAGGAAGCAGATATATTAAAAAATGATTACAATGTTTTTAATCTAACAGACGCCATTGGCCGAAGAGACAAAAAAACAAGCTGGCTTTTGCTTCAAGAGGCTTTGAGAGAAGGCTTGGTGCCGGAAGAGATTCACGGAGCGGTTTCTTGGTTTGCAAGATCAATGTGTTCAACACTAAGCTCACAAAAAGCGGTTGAGGCCGGAGTTAAACCTTTTGTTTTTAACAAAGCAAAAAAATCAGCCGGTAATTTTTCCAAAGAAGAGCTTATAAAAATGTCGGAAGAATTAGCGGTGATGGTCCAAAAAGACAGAGAGGGCGGGTTAAATTTAAGCGTGCAACTTGAAAAGTTTATTTTATCTCTTTAGATTTTTTTAGTGTCCACCCAGCAGGACTTGAACCTGCGACCGTTCGCTTAAGAGGCGACTGCTCTACCGGCTGAGCTATGGGTGGGATACGGCACTTTATATCACAAAAAATAAATGTCCCCAACCCAGTGTGCCGTTAATCTAATTTTACCGAAAAAATTAATGACTCTCTAGCTAGAGGGGTAAATCTATTGCAAAAAATCCCGCTCCGGAGAAAACAAGTGATGCAGAACAGGCAAAAAGAAGAAGATAAAAAACAAAACCTCTCTTTAATATTTCTCTTTGTTTAATCTCAAGCGCCAGTTCGGATAAAGTTATAACCGCAAAAATCAAAGCAACCAACTGAGTGAAAGCACCGACCATAAGAAGAATTCCGCCAATAACCTCTATCAACCCCAAAACAGAAACCCAAAAACCGGCCGGTTTTAAGAAAATTGTTTTAAAAGAAGTTTCCCATTCTTTTCTTTCCTTGTTTAGTTTAAGATAGCCAAGGTTTAAAATAACAAGCCCCAAGACAACCCTAATGATAAAGGGGGCCAAAAGACCGAGTGTTAAAAATTCTGGAAACATACTTAACATAGAGTATATTGTATCAAGTTTAGTTATGATAAAGAAACAATCAAAAAATTTCAGCATCCTCTTACACAATGTTAGAAGTGCTTACAATGTTGGTTCTATTTTTAGAACAGCTGACGCAGTGGGGATTGAGAAGATGATCTTATCCGGCTACACGCCCTCTGTTGTTGACAGGTTTGGTCGTTATCGCAAAGACATTTCCAAGACAGCTCTGGGTGCTGAGAAAAACATAAAATGGCAAAAGACCGAGAGTGTTTTTGAGACCATAAAAGATGCCCGTCAATCAGGCTTTCAGGTTATCGCTGTCGAACAGTCTCCGAAGTCTAAAGATTATAGGAAAATCAAAATAAACAAATCGGCACTTTTTATTTTCGGCAACGAAGTCGAAGGACTTCCCAAAGAAATATTAGATCAAGTGGATGTTGTCGCCGAGATTCCGCAAGTGGGGCAAAAAGAGTCACTCAACATCTCGGTTGCCGTAGGGGTTGCC
>CAZROQ010000002.1:11699-16285 GCA_964601755.1 uncultured Candidatus Saccharibacteria bacterium | reverse complement strand
TCTCAATTAAAAAGACACTCGTTTTCGTTTCAAACATTCATTCGAGTTTTGATTCGTAATTCTTGATCCTTAATTCTTAATTCTTGATTCGTAATTCTATACTCTTGGTTCTTGTTTCATTGGTTCTTGAATGAAAATTGAAAATTGTAAATTGAAAATTATTCTCTATGAAAACCAGTTCCCCACAGAGGTCTAAACTAAAACACGCTAAACACACTTGTTCTTGTTTCAAGAATTCATACATTCGGTTTTTTATTCCTAATTCTTAATTCGTAATTCTTGATTCGTAATTCCTGATTCCTAATTCTTAATTCGTAATTCTTGATTCGTAATTCTTAATACTCGCTCTTCCCTTCCGCTTCTATCTCAAGCAGTCGGTTGTACTTGGAAACCCTCTCTCCCCTGGCTGGCGCTCCCAGCTTCAGACCATCCGCACCGACACCCCAAGCAAAGTCTGCAATGAAGTCGTCATTTGTTTCTCCACCTCTATGAGAACAGACGATCTGCCACTTGGCGTCTCTTGCAATTTTTATCGCCTCCAATGTTTCTGAGATTGTCCCTATTTGATTGGGTTTAATAATTACACCGTTACAACTTTTATCTTCTTTGGCGCGCTCAATTCTGTTTGGACTAGTAACAGTTAAATCATCGCCTACGATATTTGTCTTTTTGCCAATCATTTCCAAAAGACGAGCGTGGCTTGTAAAATCTTCTTCTTCAAAAGGATCCTCTAAATAAGAAAGAGGGTATTCTTCAGATATAGAAGAATATATAGGCGCAAGCATCTGGCTTGAGGCAACAATATTTGAACCGGCGGCATCAATACCATAACTGAAATCAATCTTGTGATTTAAAGAGTTTGCGCACATTTTAAATATTCTCAGTGGGGCATCGTCATCTTTAAGAGCCGGTGTGTAGCCACCTTCAAAGCCCAAATTAAGAGACCTCGAACCAACGGTTTCTTCCAAAGCTTTTCCTAAATGCTTATAAAAATCAACACCGGCATCAATAGATGCTTTCAAGCTGTAAGTTTCCGGGATTACTAAATATTCCTGAAAACGCAAATCGCTACCTGCGTGCACACCACCCTCTATCATATTCATTAAAAGCTTGAGCTTACCCTGTTTCCCATTAGAAATTTCCTGAAAATATTCCCAGAGTTCTTGTTTTTCTTTAGAAGCTGAAGCACGAGCATAACAAATTGACAAAGCCAAGATGCTGTTACCACCGAGTCGCTCCTTGGTTTCAGTTCCGTCAAGCTCAATAAGCAGATTATCAAAAGCCTTCTGGTCGCCAACCTTAAAACTTTTTATCTCATTAGAAATTTCTTCCCCGATAATCTCGACAGCTTTTTCCGGTTCGACAGAAACCGCCTCGTGTTTCCCACGGCTCTCCCCTTGTGGGACAGAAGAAATAAAAAAACCAGAGTCGGTCTCCAAGGTTACCTCTATTGTCCACGCACCGCGTGAATTTACTATTTTTCTGGCCTTAGCCGATTTAATTTTTTCAGACATATTATTTCTGTGTAACAATATTTTGTGCCTCTCCTATAGAAAATGATTTCAGGTTTTCAAAAGTTGTCTTTATTATTCTCTCAAGTGCCTCCCTGCTATTAAAAGCATTGTGCGGAGTAACAATGACATTGGGCATATCAATTAAGATATAGTTGACCAAAGCTGTTTTTACATTGTAATCCTTACCTTGATGATCAGCAAAAAATTGCAATTCATCCTTTATTTCTCCTTCTTCTTCGAGAACATCAAGCCCTGCGCCGGCCAGTTTTCCATTTTGCAAAGCGGTTACCAAAGCTTCCGTATCAATGACAGCTCCACGCGAAGTGTTTACAAGATAAGCACCATCTTTCATTTTTTTAATTGTTTTTTCATTTATCAGATGGTGAGTATCTTCACAATAAGGAACATGCAAAGTTACCGCATCGCTTTCTTCAAGAACCTCATCAAGAGACTTATATTCGTATTCCATTTTTTTAGCATACTCTTCATCCGGATATGGGTCGTTGGCAACCACTTTCATATCGAAGCCCTTGGCAATCCTGATGGCACACTTTCCAATGTTGCCGGTTCCAACAACACCCAGAGTCTTGCCCTCTAAATCAACCCCCTCTAAGCCCCTTGGATTAAACTGTCCATCCTGACGAAGTCTGTCATAACCTTCCGACACTCTGCGCATAAGGTTAACCAAAAGTGCCATGGCGTACTCGGCGACAGTGTTATCACCATAGACAGGAACATTCGAAACAGCAATAGCTCTTTTTTGACACTCCTCAATGTCTATGTGATCAAAACCGGTTGATCGTGTAGCGACATACTTCAAATTCGGCATCTTGTCTAAAACACCCTTGTCTATTTTTGATCCTACAAAAACAGATACCGCTTCCGCTTCTTCGGCCTCTTTTGGAACATTCTCAGAAGTTAATTCTCCGGAAACAAAAGTAAAATCAAGACCTTCGTTTGGCCCGGCTTTTCCGGACTCGATATACTCTTTCTCCCAATCGTTGTAAGTAAAAAATGTTATTTTCATAATTATTTTTCCTTTTCGGCGATTAATGGCAATGTCTTGATAACAGTGTCCGGTGAAAGGGACATACTTTCAATACCTTCATCAACCAAAAATTGCGCGAATTCCGGAAAATCAGAAGGAGCCTGACCACAGATTCCAATATATTTACCTTTCGCCTTACATGCCCTTATGGCCATCCTGACCATATCTTTAAGAGCTTCATCTTTTTCATTGGCTATTCCGCTCACGGTTTCTGAATCTCGATCCATTCCCAAAGTAAGCTGGGTTAAGTCATTGGAACCGATAGACATTCCGTCAAAAATTTCCAAGAAATCATTAGCCCTGATGACATTAGAAGGGATCTCACACATCATATAAACCTTCAGTGAGTCATCTTTTTCTCTGGACAAGCCAAAACCATTCATTGTTTCAATGACCTTTTTACCCTCTTCCACCGTCCTACAAAAAGGAATCATAACCACCACATTATCCAGACCCATTTCTTCACGGACCTTTTTTATAGCCTGACACTCCAAACCAAAGGCTTCTCTAAAACTGTCGTGATAATACCGTGATGCCCCGCGCCAACCAATCATTGGGTTTGATTCTTCGGGTTCGTAGATATCACCCCCTATCAAAGATCTGTACTCGTTTGTTTTAAAATCAGAAAATCTAATTATGACCTCGTGAGGGTGGAAAGCAGAGCCGATCTTGGCAATACCTTCAGCAAGCTCGTCAACATAATACTCAGTTTTATCCTCATACCCGATTGTCAAATCGTCAATCTGTCTAACTGCCTTTTTGTATGCCGGATGATCATTTCTCTTAAGTTTCTTGTAATCAATTAGAGCATTCGGATGAATACGAATATGAGAGTTGATTATGAATTCCAAACGCCCCAGACCCACTCCTTTTACAGGCAAGTAATGATTCTTAAATGCCTCATCAGGAGCTCCGATATTAACCATAACTTTCGTCCTGGTTTCCGGAATATTATCAAGCCGGTGCTCGACTTCATCAAAATCTAAAGTTCCATCATAGATTAGACCGCCCTTACCGGATGAACAATCAACCGTCACCTCTTGGCCCGTATGCAAACTGCTTGTTGCATCTTCCGCGCCGACAATACAAGGAATGCCTAGCTCTCTTGAAACAATGGCCGCATGGCTGGTTCGCCCACCCTTGTCGGTAATAATTGCAGAAGCAATTTTCATAATCGGCTCCCAGTCAGGGTCTGTAACCTCCGTAACCAAAATTTCACCTTTTTTAAAGCTCCCAATGTCTTTAATGTCAGTAATCACATGTACCGGACCATGGGCCATTTTTGTTCCAACGGCGGTTCCCGAACAAAGTTTTTTACCCTCTACCTTATCTCTAAGAATGTACTCTTTGTAAACATTCTTATCAGCTGTTGAGTGAACTGTCTCAGGGCGGGCTTGAACAATATAAAGATCACCATCTTTCCCGTCTTTAGCCCACTCCATATCCATTGGTTGCTGTCTTTTATGATGTTCAGAAAAATGTTTTTCTATCTGAATAGCCCATTTTGCAAGCTTTATAATTTCATCATCTGATATCGAATACCTATGCCTTTCATCTTCTTCGACCTCAACAACTTTGCCACCATGTGAATT
The DNA here is from genome assembly GCA_964601755.1 of uncultured Candidatus Saccharibacteria bacterium. GTDB lineage: Bacteria > Patescibacteriota > Minisyncoccia > Phycocordibacterales > CAZROQ01 > CAZROQ01. The sequence continues at coordinate 12,131 of CAZROQ010000002.1, read as the reverse complement.
GTAAATCATCTTAACTTCTTTAGAGCCAATATCTTTGGCAATCAATCCACTTTTACCTTTTTCAATGGACGGCTTGAAAACAGTAAACTCATCCGGGGTAACTTTTCCTTGGACCACGAGCTCGCCCAATCCATACGAGCTGTTTATAACAACGACCTTGTCAAAACCGGTTTCTGTGTCAATCGAAAACATAATGCCACTTGACGCCAGATCGCTTCTGACCATTTTCTGAACACCAACCGATAAAGCAATGTCTTTGCCCGAAAAACCTTTATCCGCTCGATAAGAAATCGCTCTGTTGGTAAAAAGAGAAGCAAAACATTTTTTGACTGCCTCCAAAAGGTGCTCGTCACCAACGACATTCAGGTATGTCTCTTGCTGACCGGCAAACGACGCATCCGGCAAATCTTCGGCGGTAGCACTTGAGCGCAC
>CAZROQ010000002.1:0-11689 GCA_964601755.1 uncultured Candidatus Saccharibacteria bacterium | reverse complement strand
AGCTGTCTCTATTTCTCCGTCATACTTTTTTTTGAGTTCTCCGTAATGTTCTAAAATGGTTTTTTTTAAATCTTCCGGCATCTCTGCTCTTAAAACCAAGGAACGGATAGCTTCACCTTTTTTCTGCAAATCAGCCACATCGTGTGTGTCAACTTCTTTTAAAAGACGATCTATTTCATTTTCTATGCCCGCCTCTTCCAAGAAGCGCCTGTAAGCCTCGGCGGTAACTGCAAATCCATCAGGGACATTAACACCCAAACTAGTGAGTTTGGAAACCATTTCCCCCAAAGCGGCATTTTTACCACCAACCAGAGGGACATCATCAATAGTTAAATCTTTAAACCAAATAATAAGTTCTTTTTCTCTGGACATAGATAAATTAAAAAAATAATAACAACAGGACTAATTTTATCACAACTTTAAAGCAATCAGGAGATCGGAAACATTGGATCCGGTTGGACCGGTTACTATGGCATCACCGCTTTTTTTGAAAAAAGCATAGGAGTTGTTTTCAGAAAGAAATTTGTTTATATCAAGTCGGTTTTTTTTAGAATGCTGGAGAGTTTCCATGTCTGCTATTGCTCCAGCAACAGAAGTATTATCAATTCCATCAGAGGCACAAGAAATTAGCAACTCGCCTTCTTTTATGTTACGAAGTGCCCCCAAAACACACTCTTGATTTCGACCTCCTTTGCCTTCTCCTTTTATGAAAACAGTGGTTTCACCTCCAAAAAGGAGACAATCTTCTTCACTTAAACGCACTTCTTCTATAATCTGCCTACCAACATCTCTTGCTTGCCCCGAAAGACAAGTTGAACATATCTTGGCCTTAAAACCTTTAGATTCTGCTTCTTTTTTCATAGCCATAAGAGCGTCTTTGTTTGAAACAAGGCAAACATTTTGAACCTCCGAAAAATATTTTTTGTCTTTAGGAGTTTCTATAACACCTATATTCCGACAATTTTCACCGATTCCAATACCATACTTTTCCAAAACTCTCATAGCATCATCAATCGTGGTTTCATCCAGAACAGTCGGCCCTGAAGCGACATTTTTTATACTGCCACCGGGAATATCAGAAAAAATCAGAGACACAACCTTGGCCGGATAAGCATACTTGGCAAGGTAACCGCCACGAACGAGAGATGTGTGTTTACGAACCGTGTTTATATCTTCTATTGGCGCACCCTCTTTAAAAAATTTTTCAAGGATTTGTTTTTCATCCACACAAGTCTTGGGTTCTTTGGGAAGACAAAGAAGCGTTGATCCTCCACCGGAAACACAAAAAATTACAAGATCTTCGGAAGTTGTTTTTTCCAAAATATCAACTATGGCTCTAGAGGCATCAACATTTTTTTCTGAAGGTATCGGATGAGAACCGGCGAAGTACTTAACCCTCTCAAATTTTCTAGATGACGGACCGACACCAATAACGACACCCCCCGTTAATCTTTCAGAAAGAATGCTCTCCATAACAAAAACTGATTCTTCCGCACATTTCCCAACTCCGACAATAAAAATATTTTTTATTCTTGAAAGATCTATGGGTTCCAGACCCTTTATTTTTATAAATCCGTCTGTGTATTTAACAGACTTTGAAATAACCGAATGTGTATCTATGGCATCAAGACCGGCCTCAATAATGGCCAACCCTTTTTTTCTAAGAGGGTTAGACCCAAGAGAGTCAGCGTTCTTGATAATCATAGATTCAGTGATTTTGTGTTAGGAAGTAAAGGTAATGTAAGTGAGAAGAATACCTAAAACGAGGGCAATGATGCCACAAACTTTATAGTAGGCGGGTTTATTGAATGATTTTACGAGTTTTTTCATAGTTTCAACCGGCAGTAGCAAATAAACGACACCCTCGATAAACATAAGCCACCCGATAACTGTAACAACGACTACCCAGTCGTTAACCCAAATATTGTGCGTCAAAACAATTAAAAGACCTACGATGAGCTCGGCGGTAGCAACAGCCATCATCAAGGCGCTATTTTTTGTGTACTTCTTTACTACATGCATCCAAGTCTCTTTTCTAATCAAAAGAGAGATGCCCATAACCAAAAGGTAGATTCCAACAACTTTACCCAAAAGAAGCGAAAGTTCCATAATAATTTTAATTAATATATTAATACTGAAGAAAACTCCAGATAACCGTAATTATACACCCCAGTAAAAACCAGCCGTGGACAAGTTTTGTTTTAAAAATCAGTTTTAGTAAGTGAGCCTACGGGTAAAATTCTTGCCAGAGATTCAATTCGTCCAACAACTACAATCGTGGGGAGTCCTAAAAAACACCCGCTCTCAACAAGGACCGCCGCTCCGCCGGAGTTGCCTCGTTCTATTTTGGCAGAGGTCACATAATAGTTTCTTTCCAAACCGGAAATAATGCCCTCTGTAACCGTTATAGAGTCATCTGAACCAACTTTAGGATAACCGAGGGTTATGATTCTGTCGCCAATATCTGGCTTATCACTGCATGCTTTTTGATCTTGATCAGGAACAAGACCCAGCACAGAACCTTCGTATGGCAAGTAAGCAATATCCCTATCCGAAGAAAAAACAACATCATCGTCATCGATGTCGAAAGTCCTGTCTTTATCAGGCATATAAACTTCGCATCCATCCAAAACAGCATTCTCTTTTTCAACTTGGTGTTTGTTGGTTATAAAATTAAGACGGCCTTCTATTAAAACGGAAACCCCCGAACCGGTGCTTGTGATTTTATCACCGTCATCGTCGTGCAAAACACAGTTTATTTTTACAATTCTTGGTTCCCACGCACGCACAATGTTAGAAAGAACCTGACTTTCTTCCAAAGCCTCTTGATCTTCCAGATCAGAACGCAAATTTTTCAAAGCTTCTTCTGTCACCCTTTTTTCTTCTTGAATCAAACCCAGATAATCACGGATCTCCTGATTGCTATCAAAAAGATCAGAAACAAGCCTGCGGGTTTCAACTAAATCTTCCTCCAAAACCAACAACTCCTCAGAAACATCTTGCATACCCGAAGAAAGAGAGTTTATTTCTTTAAAGAAAAACCAAAAAATAGCTACCTCGAGAGCCACCGCAAAAGCCACCAAAACGCCGAGCAAAACCGGTAAAAATATATTATTTTTTCTTTTATTGTTTAACATCGAATCAAACGGGAACCTCCTGCTTTTTTATCATTTTACTCACCCTTAAAAGAAAGAAAAGATTAACCGCAAACAAAGCAAACAAACTAATAGAAGCGGTAACGAAACTGACTTTAAATATATTAACCGTGAAAAACAAAATTACAAAAAAACCAAAGCCGGCAGACATATTAAACACATTACGATATGTACAAGCCGCCAAAGCGTCCGAGTGGCGCGCGCGGGCAAAAATACTTCCATCCAAAGGAACCCCAATAACCAGCATAAATAAACCACCCAGAAGGATCGAGAGAAAGTAAAACTCCGGGACTTCGATGTATATTCTTAATAACCAGACAAACGAAGCTAAAAGCGCCCCTATAATTATCAATTTTTCTCTTATCACAAAAGAGAATCTTTTTATGAAAAATGAAAAGAATACCGCGGTACTGGAAATAATTATCGGGACAAACGCGACTGACTGGATAGTCTGAAATGTTAAATAAATAAAAAGTGGCCATATTACAAACTCTCCTACTTTGTGTATCGAAAAAAGAGCACTCGATATGTAATTAACGATATCTGTCTCATTGCTTAAAAAAGATCTAAACGGAGTGATATTTTTTCTGGGCCTATCTTCATAGTCGTCAACACGAAGAAGAGGCACGAGAGAGAAAACAAACATAACAATCGTTACAACCAGAAGTGTCGGTTCACCGGCAAAAACAAGAACAACAGCACCGACAACCGGACCCAGTACTCCAGCCACTCTTCGCCCACTAAAAAGAATGCTTGTGTTTCTATCAGAAACCTCTTCTCGATTGTTGCTCTGAACAAAAATATAAAGATGACTAACCCAGAAAAAAGCATCATACATAGCCCCCAAAAAAGCCAACAGCAGAATAAGTCCGACCTGAGCCGGAGTCACTACCAACAAAACAGATACATATCCGATAATGCACACCGTGCTCAGGGCAATAACCAAACGGGCACCGATTCTGTTTATTAGTTTGGGTGCAATAAAAGAAATCGGAACATTCACTCCGTATGCAATAACATAATATGTAATCACCAAACTAAGAGAAAAACCGGACTCAAGAAGAAAGATCGGGATAAAGACAGACATCATCGACAGTGCCATCGTATGCAACCAAACCGATATCTCAAAAAGCCAAAAATCGGCATGATCGAGCCGACGATTAATGTGATGGAGGTTGTAAGTTTGAAATAAGTGCATCCTTTATAACTTCTATTTTAAACTATATAAACTTCCTGTCCGATGTCATTAATACCTACCATCTTTGCCTCTCCTTTAATTATTTTCTCGAAAGGTTTACAAGCAAAACAACCGCTCTCCCCTTTGGGACAGACAAATACCCTGTTTTCTCTCGCCTCTTTAACCATTCGAGCAACCCGCAAAACATCTTTTTTAGCGGTCTGGATGTCGGGTAATTTCTGATCAACAATTTTTTCATCTTTATCAGGATCAAGATACCAATAACTAGCACCACTGACTGGGCGATTTTGTAAATTAGAAGCCAACAGAAGATAGATAGGCATCTGCAGAGAATTTTTATCTTCCTCGCGAAGACCGGTTTTAAAATCAATAATACGGACACTTTCGGTTTCAGGAATGTACTCAAGCCAATCTATAAGACCACACAAAATTATGTTCTCGTCTTCGGAAAGAAAAAAGTTGGGCGGCATCGAGTCCTGCGGAAGCTTAACGGCTTTGTTCAGAAGAGGCCCGGGGTCTTCAATGACCATTTCAAGCATTTTTCTTCCTCTGTTTTTAAAGTTTTCTTCTTGTGCGTCATTTTCAAAACCCCCTTTTTCTCCTCTAACTCTCTCCCAATTTTTATCAAATTTTTGAAGAAGTTCTGGTGTAAATCTTTTTTCAGACGGAACTCGATCGATTATGAGCGACTCGAGAGTTTCGTGAACAACCTGACCCAAAGAAAGACTTGGATTTATAATACTTATTTTTTTGCCGGTTTCCGGATTCTTATAAACATTGTTTAGGTAATAAGCTCTTGGGCACTTCAAAAAATCACCCAAGGAAGAGTGGGAAACCCAAACTGCGGAATATTTGTCCTGAACCATGAAACAATTTTAACACAGTATCCGAACAACGATTTACACAACCTATTTCTACAAAAATACATAAAAAACCCAAAACTCAGAAACGAAATAATAGAAATTTAAAAATACTTGACATTATATATTTCTATGATACCATATTTTTTGGTTTACTTGAACATTTAACTTCATTAAAAGGAGAGTACCATGGACTGGACTCAGATTTTGCTGTGGATCCTCGCGATCACCGCTGGGTTCACCGCAACTTTGCTTGCTGTGATCGGTAAGCGCAAAGACAAGGCCGGAAATCAGACCGGCCCCACTGGCACCCTCATCGGCGACAGCGGGACCGACAAGTCCTGGCCTGATATGCCTGCGCACATCAAACCTAACGGCCAGAAAGCTGTGTTCGTATCCCGTAAAGGGCGACAGCTAACGGCCAAGATTGTCAGTGTCGACCACCTTGGAGAGCAACCGATTCTCGCTCTCCGACGTTGCCACCACCGGCATGGCGATGTCTTCTACCGCTGTGCGGTTTAAACCACAAGCCCCTAGAATGTATGTTCTGGGGGCTAATTTTATTCGCTTCGCCTGTCTAGATAGACTAACCCCATGTCGGGGTACCCGGAATCGAACCGAGGCCACACGAACCCGAATCGTGTATACTTCCACTGTACGATACCCCGTAAAGCCAAAACAACCGGCTTAATTTGGCTTAGGAACAACAAACAATGCTATTATGTAAGCAATTGCCATAGGAATCACTCCTGTAATAAGCGTGACCACGATAAATATCAGCCTTACTAATGCGGGGTCAATCTCATAATACTCCCCCAGTCCCCCAAGGATCCCGGACACTATCTTATTATCTTTACTGCGTAAAAGTTTTTTCATACATAGGCAATTGTGCATCAAACGGCAATGATTTACAACAAAAAAACCGCGTCCAAAGACACGGTTTTTAGAGTATTCCAAACAACCTAAACTAAAACTCAAAATCCCCGTCTATGAGAACCTCCTTCTCGTGTGAGTGTGAATCCTGATCGAAAAGCTCAAGAATCAGCTTATCAAGAAAAACAACCAATTCTTCCAAGTCGGTTTCTGTTGAACCCCCCTATATGTACCGGAAGTAATAAAAATCAAATCATTTAATCATCTTTTTTACCCTGTCAATATTCTCTTTATCCGGTCCGCCACCATCGATTCCGGGAGTTTCCAAGATAAAAGGAATGTTTTTTGTCTTGGAGTGATTAAGAAGTGACCGAAAAACTCCCCCGCCGACAAATCCGTCACCGATATTTTCGTGACGATCTCGAAGCGAACCAAGTTCATCTCTTGAGTCGTTTAGATGAATTACCTCCAATTTATCCAAACCGACAAGCTTATCAAATTTATTCAAAAACTCAGAAAGTTTTTTGTCTGTCGATAAATCAAATCCGGCAACATGCAGATGACAAGTATCCAAACAAACTCGCACCCTGCTGTTGTCGAGCTCATTAACCAAAAAACCAATTTCTTCCATTGTGCGACCAATTTTTCTAGTACCCATATTTTCGATTATGAAAAGGGTTTCTTCAGGTGTTTTTTCAAGAATCTCATTTATGTTTCCGAGTAAATTTTTGTACTTTTCTTGATCAAACAAACCTTGGTTTTCATCTTTGTCCTTAAAAGAACCGATATGAATAATGCTACCCTTAACACCCACGCGAGAAGCTGTATTCATTTCAGAAATCAGAGAATCCTTTGATTTCTCTTGATTTTCAGGCGAACCGGCAAGGTTAATCAGGTAAGACGCATGAAAATATATCGGGTCAATTCCCAGTTCTTCTTTCTTTTTCTTAAAAAGCTCTATGTCTTCATCTGAGATTTTTGCCGAACGCCAACCGCGTGGCGAGGTGCTGAAAATCTGCAAGCAATTTCCGCCTATTTTGCCAACAGACTCAACTGCTTTATGATAACCGCCACTTGTTGATTGATGCGCTCCTATTAAATGTTCCATTTTTATAATTTTACTTGATGAATATCCGGTTCTTCGTTAACTCGAACAACTTCAAAATTAACTCGGCCAACCTTCTGTCCCTGCTGTGTCTCTATATCAACCCGCCAATTTCCGGGAAAAATATTTTCTTTGTAGGTGTAACCCCTAAAACCATCGTCTCTGCCTCCAACAACCGTAAACGGAATTCTGCTTGCCGTCTGCCACCTATCCGTTTCTTTTTCATAATACTGCCATCTGTGTATTATCCGAGTCTCTAAATCTGTCGGTGCAAAGACGGCACTAAATAAATAAACAGAGTCACCGGAAAGTGCCTGAAAAGTATCAGATGGTTTTATTCTTTCAAAAAAGGATTTTTCTTCGGCGTATGCAAGATACCCGTCTCCGGAACGAACAACATAATGATAAACACCGGCATCTTTTAAAGAAAGAGGAATAGGCGGAAGAATGTTTGTGAAATAAAGAGCATTAACAACAATAAAAACAGTCAGTACCGACCCTATGATCCCAAACTTATTTCTTTTAAACCTGACAGGAGCGGTTTTCCTTAGCACTCTGAGAAAAATGAAAATTAAAGCCAAACTAATCAAACCGGAAAGCATAAAAATACCGTCGCCCATCTTTCTCAGAAGCATAGGCACCGAGAAAATCACATAGGAAAAAACGGCAAAATAAAGAATTCCAATGTGAATTGTTTGCCGAATATAGTGTTTGCGTAAAAATTCATTTCCTATAAGAAGAGCCAAGAGGACCAAGACATACGGCCAGCTTGTCCACAAAGAGGCGCTCCGTGAATAGAAAATAAAAAATCCTGAAAAAAGACCTCCAAAAGCAAACTGCATAACGGTCGGTGCCCAAGCCCCAAGGAAATCAACAATGCGTGGTAAATGCTTTCGACTCCTTTCAGCGCTACCAAATGCGCGACTTTCATTTATGTGAACTATAAAAACTGCCGAAGTAGCTACGAAAATATAGAAAAGCAAAACCAAATTATCATACAGTTGGTCAATCCTGTTTAGCGTAATCCAGTCAAAAATAAAACCAAAAAGAAGTGCGCCCGAAGACAGTCGCCTTTCATGCTTTAAAACCCACTCATTAATTTTTTTATACTTACGACCAAACAAGCCCTCTTTTATAGAAACCATTTACTAATCCTATCGAAATAAGAGTTAAAAAACAAAAGCACCCGACTCTTTAAAAGAGTCGGGTGCAACAGAGACTTATTTCGCCTCGATCACCGCGCCGGCCATCTGGAGACGCCTGAGCGCCTCGTGAGGCGCCAAGGCATCTTTGGCGACGGGCTTTGCCCGCCTGGCCTCGGCCTTGGGCTTGTCGGCCTTGGGCTCGGTGGCCGACCTGGAGATTCCGTCGTCCAAGCCGTTGTTCACCTCACGATGGATCGGGGTCGGCCCAACCAAACGGACCAAGGTGACCACGCGCTTGCCGTTGCGGGCACGCGAGATCTCCTTGTATTTGACGAACCGCCACGACCGACCGGCGGTGGGGCTGATCGAGTCTCGGGCGACGGCATCGATGTAAGTGATGCCGTAGCGCCGATCGAAAGTCTCGATCTGCCACTGGATCTTGCCGGTCGACGGGTTCCGAGACTTCTCGAAAACTCCGTCCCGCATGACCGGCTGAGTTTCAGCCGGTCGAACCGGGTGGGCAACAAACAACATGAAGTTGCCCTTTTGGATCCGCGGTTCGGGATCGACATCCACGAACCACGCCGGCTCCTCAACCGAGGGGCCGACCTCGGACGCGTGGCTTGCGATCGTCTTGATCGTCATACCACTGCGTCGCTCGGTGTGCGACCACTCGGTCCCACCGTCGGGCGTCTCGGTCTGGCAGAAGACCATCCGCTGGGACGGCTTCCGGGCGATCAAGATCACCGCGTGAATCCGGAACTTCTTATCCGGAGACACGAAGCGCGAATCCCCGACAACGACCAGCCAACGGCTGGCGTCCTCGGTCACCAGCTCTTCCTGCTCGCGCAGGGGCTGGAGGACGACCTTGGCGCCACGGTCGTTGACCGTGACCTGCCACTTGTCCGCGCCGGCCTTGCCGTCGTGGACTTTTTCGAACTGACCCACCAACCGCGTTCCGATTTCGATCCGTTCCATTGCAAAAGCTCCTTGTGAAAGTAGCGAAAAGCAAGGTCACCGTGACCCTGCTCGGTCTCTATTGTAAAAGAGAGCAACAAGCCCTCAAACAGTCTTTCTATAAGGTATCATATAATTTACAATATGTCAATATGGTTGTATTAAAAAATTTAATACTTCTTCCATCCACACTTGCCCCTACACATTTTATCGCCAGCCCACTTACTTAAAAAATACCTCAGACGAGCGATTATTTTGTATCCAATCTTTGCAAAAAAATTAAAAACAGGCAGTCGCATTAAAATAGCCCTCTTCTTTTTGCCAACCGCCCACCAAATCCAAATTATAGCCTCGGCACCGGTAGCAACACGGCCTTCTCTGTCTTTTATATGAATTTTTGCCTGAAGAGCACCAACATCAAAACCTTCTCTTTCTGCCACGAAACTTGAATTTGTTATGTCCTTGAAAATCAAGCGTTTTTTGGTATCGGAATCGGCAAAATCACCCATTTGGCGCCGACACAACCGACAAGCGCCATCATAATAAATAGTCAAAGGGTAATCTATCCGATCAGACATCAATTAAATTATATCACGCATCTTTAATGGGCTTTAAGTGCGCCGCAATACCGATGGCCATAGCTATTATGACAATATTTTTAAAAATATATTGACCTTCCAGCGTTGGAGTCAAAAAACCTTGCCAAACAACTTGCTGAACAAAAATCACCGGCAAAAATGTTGCGACCATATGGATGACAAGAAAGAGTATAGACAACCTCTCCCAATGAGGAAGCAGAAAAAGTAAACCGATCAAAACTTCCAAGATCCCCAAAATAATCACAAAGGAACCTCCTTCAATAAAGGGGATTGTTTTTGCTTGCAACTCCAAGACAATATCTGTGGCGGGGCTTACACCGACAACTTTAAGAGCGCCGAACCAAACAAAAACAATAGCAATAGAAAATCGAGCGACCACGGGGCTGATTGTCTTAAGCGCCGGAATTAAATGGATATCCAAAACATAAACAATATGCTGAACAAACTTGAACATACTCTAAATTTTAACCGATAATTCCTCTTAAGAAGTGTCCGACAGTAAAAGCGATTACTGCCGCAGCTCCCCCTATCACCAAAGTCTCAAAAACAGACAAAAATCGGTTGCGCTCGGTGGCCAACCCTCGAAGACATCCGATCAAAACAAAAGCAAGACCTGTTAATATTATTGACAAAGTAAACTGGTTTTCTTCAACAAACACATTAAACGGAGCAACAACAAAAGAAATCAAAGGAATAAAACCGATAAAAATAAAAGAAATAAAAGTAACGGTTGCCGTTTTAATTGGGCTCTTCTCATCTATTTCGTTTTTTAACTCACCATTTACACTATCTTCTGACTTCTCGGCAAGATAATTGGAAACCGCCATTGAAAAACCGTCTGCAAAAAGATTCGCAAACCCCAAAATGATGACAATAATCGGCGAAAGTGAAGCGCCCAAAACACCGGCAATAATGGCAAATGTGGTCACGGTCCCATCAGTGGCACCGTAAACAAACTCTGCTATATATTTTTTTCTCAACTCCATTCACAAAATTTTAACACAAAAAACCACCGTTACTCGGTATGTTTTAAAAATTCACACATTCTTGTTTTGATCTGTAATTCGTAATTCTTAATTCTTAATTCTTAATTCGTAATTCTTGATTCTTAATTCGTAAATATATTACCTTTTTTAACTTCCCGACCTTATCTTCTGAGCTTCCGCCAACCTTTTGATCCCCAAAAGAAACGCACCCTCTCTTAGAGTGGTCTTGTTTGAAACGGCCATATCGTTTACATCTCTATAAGCGGAAACAATTATAGGCTTAAGTCGATCAAGCACTTCTGTTTCTGTCCAATAAAGTCCAGTTCTATTCTGGACCCATTCAAAATAACTAACCGTTACTCCACCGGCATTTGCCAAGATGTCAGGAATCACTACAACTTCTCTTTTAGCAAGTTGGCTGTCAGCTTCAATTGAAGTCGGTCCATTAGCCAATTCAAGAACAACGGAGGCTTTAACTTCATCAACATTATCTTCTCTTATCTGGTTATCCAAAGCCGCCGGAATTAACATGTCGCATTCTACCCCTATAATTTCCTCCGGTTTAAGAATAGTAACCTCGTCTTCTTCCATTTTACCCGCATCACACACGCTACCACTACAATAAAGAGAGGTGACCGAATCATTTTCATGTTTAGCTCTGTATAACCTGTGAGGGTCAAGACCTTTGGCACTATAAACACCGCCCCGTGAATCGGAGACGGCTACAATTATGTACCCGAGTTGGTGGAGCAAGGACGCTGCGTGATAACCGGCATTTCCAAATCCTTGAATTGCCACTTTCAAGGAATCT
>CAZROQ010000001.1:0-17084 GCA_964601755.1 uncultured Candidatus Saccharibacteria bacterium | reverse complement strand
TCCGGAGTCATTTGAGTCGTATATAAACGCGTCGATAATTAAACGCGCAAGGGAAGACAAGAAGATCAAGGTCAGTTTTTATAATCCTCGAGATTTTACAAAAGACAAACACAAGAGAATTGACCAAAAGCCGTATGGAGGTGGGCCCGGTATGGTGATTCAGGCCGAGCCTGTTATAAAAGCGATCCAGAAAGCCAAGGGCAGAAAAAAAGCCGTAAAGATAATCTTTTTTTCTCCTCACGGAAAACAGTTTGATAACCTTTACGCAGGAAAAATCGCAAAAAAATACAAACACCTTATTTTAATCTGTGGTCGATACGAAGGTATAGACGCGCGAGTTAAAAAAGCGTTCCAAACCGAGGAGGTTTCGGTTGGGCCTTTTGTTCTCACCGGTGGCGAACTTCCGGCTATGGTTGTTCTTGATACTGTTTCCAGACAGGTCGAAGGCGTGCTTGGTGATTTTTGTTCTCTTGAAGAAAAGAGAGTTGCCGGAAAAGATGTTTATACAAGACCGGAGTCTTTCAAATACAAAGGAAAGACATACACAGTCCCCGGTGTTCTTAAAAGCGGACACCACAAAAAGATTGACGAGTATCGAAACAAGAAGTAGAAGTTATCCACAGGTGTAAAAGTGTTGACATCTTTGACCGTGCGAGTATAATACGCGCTTATCGAACGAAGGGATTGAGTTAGGAAAGATAGACCCTTTGAAAACCGCATCGTTTCTGGGAGGCAACGATGTTTAACCGCTATTTTTGCGGATTTTAATATACTTATCTTGCATAAGAAAGCCAGATAAAAATCACAAAATATGAACACTCGAATTAATTCGGTGTTCTTTTGTGTGTGTGCGTGCCTTCTCTTTATTAACCAAGCAAATTTTAAACAATGCCTCAAAAAATAAAATCACAAGAAGATCTTGGAGCCAAGGAAGATACGCGTGCCGGTCATGTGAAAAGGATTGGTAGCAATTCGAGAGTTACAGCCGGTCATTATGACCAGAAGTTTTTTGGAAAATACAAAAAACCGCTGATTGATATGCCGGACCTCTCAGAAGCCCAAAGAAATTCATTTAAGTGGCTTCTTGAAAACGGGCTTAAAGAAATCTTTGAAGAATTCAAGTCTATAGAAGATTTTTCCGGAAAAAAGTTTGAGATCCAGTTTACCGGTTTTCAGATTGATGAACCCAAGTTTGATGAGCACTACGCAAAAATTAACAAGCTCACATACGAAGCTTCCCTGAAAGCCACCGTCAAGTTGAATAATAAGGTTATTGGTTCAGAAAAAGAGCAAGAGCTCTTTTTGGCTGATTTTCCAATGATGACTGATCACGGAACTTTTGTTGTAACCGGAATCGAAAGAGTCATTGTTCCTCAGCTGGCTCGTTCCTATGGTGTTTTCTTTACATCGGGAGATGTTAGAGGAAAAAAAGTCTTTGGAGTGAAAGTTATTCCCAACCGAGGTGCTTGGATTGAGATAGAAACCGAATCAGACGGATCTTTGTTTGCTCGAATAGACAGAAAAAGAAAGTTTCCTGTTACAACTCTGTTCAGAGTATTGGGCGCAGAGACGGAAAAAGAAATACTCGACCTTTTTAAGAAGGATGAAAATGCTCTTGAGCAGATAAAGAAAACCCTTAAAAAAGATCCTAAGAAAAATACAGACGAAGCCTTTGTGGACATCTATAGTCGAATTCGAGACGGCGACATTGCTTCACCCGATAACGCTCGAGAGTTTGTTTCATCTATTTTCAGTGAAGAGAGGTATGATCTTTCTCGTGTTGGTCGTTTTCGATTCAACCAGCGTTTTGAGGGAGATATGTCGGAAAAAGAACTTTCAAGACAGACAATAGACATTAAAGATCTTGCCACTGTTGTTTCTCACATTGCTTTGTTAAACGCCACTCCGGATGCCGTTGCTGATGATATTGATCACTTGGGATCAAGGAGAGTTCGATATGTTGGAGAGCTGATGATGCAAAAACTTCGAGTCGGAATGAGTCAAATCAAAAGAAATATTCAAAATCGAATGTCAACCATTGAGTCTGATGTGACTTTGCCTGTTCAGTTCATTAGCCCGAAGCCACTTCAAGCCAGAATCAAAGAATTCTTTACGACCAACCAGCTTTCCCAGTTTATGCAACAGGAGAATGCGCTTTCTGAAATCGAGCACCTGAGGACTTTGTCGGCGCTTGGTCCCGGGGGACTTTCTCGAGCAAGAGCCGGTTTTGAGGTTCGAGATGTTCACCCTTCTCACTACGGGCGACTTTGTCCGATTCAAACACCGGAAGGTCCGAACATCGGTTTGGTTCTCAGACTTTCTATTTATTCAAGGATCAATGATTTTGGAATGATAGAAACACCTTATGCCAAGGTTAAAAATGGAAAAGTAACCGGCAATATTGATTACCTGAATGCTCTTGAAGAAGAAAAATACAAGATTGCTCACGCGGCTACAGAAACCACCGAGAGTGGTTCTATCACCCGCGATCAAGTCGAGGTTCGTATTAAAGGCCAGCCGGTTCTAATAGACAAAAGTGATGTAGATTATATTGACATCGCTACCAACCAACCGTTTTCTATCGGAACATCACTGATTCCTTTTATTGATCATGATGATGCCAACCGAGCTCTTATGGGTTCAAACATGCAGAGGCAGGCCACTCCTTGTATTCAACCGGAAGCTCCTTTGGTTGCTACCGGTGTTGAACAAAAAGCTGTTGAAGATACCGGGCGTGTTATTCGTGCGGAAAGTGCGGGATCTGTTACAAAAGCAGATGCCAAAAAAATTGTTGTCAAAGATAATAAAGGGAAGGAAAAAGAATATATTTTAAGAGTTTTTGAGAGAACAAACGATTTTACCGCCTATCATCACAGACCGATTGTTGAACCCGGAGACAAGGTCAGTAAAGGTCAGATAATTGCCGACATGGCTTCAAGTGATAACGGCAAGATGGCTCTTGGTCAAAATATACTTGTTGGTTTTATGTCGTGGTCTGGTGCTGACTTTGAAGATGCCATCATTATTTCTGAAAATTTGGTAAAAGAGGCCAAGTTTACAAGCATTCACCTAGAAGAGTTTGTTGTTGATGTTCGTGATACCAAGCTGGGCCCTGAAGTTACCACATGTGACATTCCCAATGTTGGTGAAACCAAACTGAAAAATCTTGGTGAAGACGGAATTATTCGAGTTGGTGCTGAAGTTGAGTCAGGAGATATTCTTGTTGGAAAAATTACTCCAAAGGGAGAAAGCCAGCTGACTCCGGAGGAAAGGTTGCTCCGTTCGTTGTTTGGTGAAAAAGCTCGAGATGTTAAGGACACCTCAAAAAGACTTGAGGGAGGAAAAAGGGGAAGAATCATCAAGGTGCAAATATTCTCTCGAGAAGAAGGTCATAAGCTGGATTCGGGGGTTATAAAAAGGATCCATGTCGAGGTTGCTCAGCTTCGTCAGATTCAGGTTGGTGATAAGCTTGCCGGTCGTCATGGAAACAAGGGTGTTATCTCTAAAATTCTTCCCGAAGAAGATATGCCTTATATGCCAGACGGTACACCGGTTGATATTATTTTGACTCCTTTGGGAGTGCCTAGTCGTATGAACTTGGGTCAAATTCTTGAAATGCATTTGGGTCTTGCTGCAAACACACTGAAGTATCAGGCGGTTGTCCCTCCTTTTGGTGGGGCTACCGGACAAGAGATTCGAGATGAGCTTAAAGAAGCCGGCTTTAGTGAGGATGGAAAAACAGTTCTTTACGATGGAAGAACCGGAGAGGCCTTTGATCAGAAAATTGCTGTCGGCTATATGTACATACTGAAACTTCATCATATGGTTGAAGACAAGATTCACCAGCGATCAATCGGACCTTACTCACTTATTACTCAGCAACCGCTTGGGGGTAGGGCTCAGAACGGAGGACAAAGATTTGGGGAAATGGAAGTTTGGGCGCTTCTTGGATACGGCGTGGCCCATATACTTAGGGAAGTGCTCACTATTAAATCGGATGATATTCAAGGTCGATCACACGCCTTTGATGCCATCGTCAAAGATGAGCCCATTAGTCAACCCAATGTTCCGGCTTCTTTCAATGTGCTTCTCAATACATTGAGAGGACTTTCATTGGATGTCGAGATTGAGAATAAGGAAGAGTAATAAAAAGAACTATGCAAACAAATAAAAAAAATGTAGTCACAAATGTCAACAGCTTTGAGAACATAGCTCTGAAAGTTGCTTCGCCTGAAAGAATAAAAGAGTGGTCACATGGAGAAGTTACAAAGCCGGAAACAATAAATTACCGAACACAAAGAAGTGAAAAGAACGGCCTCTTTGATGAAAAGATTTTCGGGCCTGATAAAGATTTTGAGTGTTATTGTGGTAAGTACAAGGGTATCAGATACAAAGGCATTGTTTGTGAGAAGTGTGGTGTCGAGATAACTCGCTCAGTTGTTAGACGAGAGAGGATGGGTCACATTGATCTTGCAAGTCCTGTTTCTCACATCTGGTTTCTAAGGAGTATGCCTTCAAGAATCTCTTTGATTTTGGGTATCAGTGCAACTGATGTCGAGAAGGTCGTTTACTTTGCCGGTTATATTATCACCAGTGTTTCAGAGGATGAAAGAACTCGTATTCTTAAAGATTTGGATACAGAGTACAACGCCAAGAAAAAACAGATGAAGCAAAAAGAGGATCGTGATGAGCTTAAAGATCGTTTCGACACAATAAAACAGGAAATCAACGGAATCCAAGAGATGACTGTTATTGACGAAGTTTCTTATCACGAATATTCACTTAAATACGGTTCTCTTTTTGAGGCCAAAATTGGTGCTGAAGCTATTTACGAGTTATTTAAAAATATAGATTTGGAGGAGCTTCAAGACAGGCTTGAAGAAGACCTGGAAAAGAAAAAGCAAAAACAAGAAGCAAGTAAAATAAACAAAAGACTTTCTCTTGTTAAGGCAATGATTAAGACAAAAATTCGCCCTGAGTGGATGTTCTTAACCAGAATCCCTGTTATTCCTCCGGCATTGAGACCGATGGTTCCGTTGGATGGAGGGCGTTACGCCACAAGTGATGTTAACGATCTTTATCGAAGAGTTATTAATCGAAATAACAGATTAAAAAGGCTATCTGATATAGGCGCACCGGAGGTTATTCTAAGAAACGAAAAACGAATTTTGCAGGAAGCAGTCGATGCTCTAATTGATAACTCAATCAGACACGGGTCACAGTCGGGTGCCATGAACATATCTCAAAGACGGCCGTTGAAGTCCCTTTCTGACGGTTTGAAGGGTAAAAGAGGTCTTTTCAGGGGCAACTTGCTTGGTAAGCGTGTTGACTACTCGGGGCGTTCGGTAATCGTTGTCGGCTCTGATCTTAATTTGCACCAGTGTGGTTTGCCAAAGATGATGGCTTTGGAACTTTTCCGGCCGTTTGTGGTTTCCGAGCTTATCAAAAAGGATTTGGCATACAACATTAGGGGTGCCGGTCGTTTGATTGATGAGGGGGCACCTGAAGTTTGGGAAATTCTTGAAAATGTTATTAAAGGCAAATATGTTTTGCTTAACCGTGCTCCAACTCTTCACAGACTGGGTATTCAGGCATTTCAACCGGTCCTTATTGAAGGTTCTGCTATCCAAGTTCACCCGTTAGTGTGTGCTGCTTTTAACGCTGACTTCGATGGCGACCAAATGGCTGTTCATGTGCCTCTGTCCGATGAGGCTCAGATTGAGGCTAAAAATATAATGGCCTCAGACAAGAACCTACTTAAACCGGGTAGCGGTTCTCCCATTATCTCCGCAAAAATGCTCGACATTGTTCTCGGTTGTTACTGGATGACAAAAGAAAAACCGGATGCCAAAGGCGAAGGCAAAATCTTTGCCAGTCCGAACGAAGCCATTACGGCTTATGATTTTGGTGATATCGCTTTTAGAGCAAAGATAAAGGTTCGGGCTACAGACACTCCTCGATACGCACATTTTGGAGAAGAAATATTTGAGACAACTGTTGGGCGCCTGTTTTTTAACAGCGTATTGCCTCCTGACTATCCTTTCGTCAATGAAGTTATAAACAGAAAAAAGATGGGCGTTTTGGTAGATGACCTTATTGAGAAATACGGTCTTGAAGGATTGCCGGCAATTATGGATAAAATCAAGAATCAGGGCTTCAAGTACGCCACCAAGTCGGGTATAACATGGGGTCTTGATGATGTTGTTATTCCTGAAGGGAAGCACGAAATAATAAATGAAGCCAAGAAAAAAACCGAAGAGGTCAACGATCAGTTTGATCACGGGCTTCTCTCGGTAGATGAAAGAATGAGAAAGAATGTCGAGGTTTGGCACGAAGCGAAAGACAAAGTAGAGGAGCTAATTCCAGACTCTCTTGATCCAAACGGTTCTGTTCACGATATGATTGCTTCCGGTGCTCGTGGTTCTATGTCAAACATTACCAACATGGTTGGTATGAAAGGGCTTATTTCCAGTGTTACCGGAGAGGCTCTTGAATTTCCGATTACCTCTTCGATGAAAGAGGGTATGACACCAATTGAGTACTTTATTACAACTCACGGTTCTCGAAAGGGACTCACGGATACGGCTCTTCAAACAGCCAAAGCCGGTTATCTTACAAGGCGTTTGTTCGATGTCGCCCAGGACTTGGTTGTTACCGAAGAAGATTGTGGAACCAAGAATGGAGTTGTTATCAAAAAAGAAACAGCATCAGGTATTGAGTTACCGCTTGCCAAAAGTATAGCGGGTCGCTACTTGTCAAAAGATGTAAAAAACAAAAATGGAGAGAAGTTGTTTTCAAGTGGTGATTACTTGTCAGTCGCTGACGCTCGTTCAATAGAAGACGCCGGAATCAGTAGCGTGGAGGTTCGTTCACCAATGACCTGTTCTTCTAAAAATGGAATTTGTGTTAAGTGCTATGGGGCGGATCTGGGGAATGGAGAAGTAGTAAGGATGGGAGAGGCGGTTGGAACCGTCGCTGCTCAGGCGATTGGAGAGCCGGGTACCCAGCTCACTATGAGAACTTTTCACGCCGGTGGTACTGCGTCTGTTGGTGGCGACATCACTATGGGTCTGCCTCGTGTTGAAGAAGTTTTTGAAAAAAGGAAACCCAAGAGTTCGTCTATTATTGCTAAAGTTAACGGAACAATTTCAGACATTGATACTTCTGGTAAAGAGAAGGTCATCACTATTTTGCCGGATATTGACTCAAAGTCTAAAACCAGTAAAAAACAAAGTGAGATTGAGTATACTGCCAACAAGAATCGATCCATCTTGGTTAAGGTGGGTGATCCGGTAGAAAAAGGCGATATCCTGACAGACGGCTCTGCCGACCTGAGTGAGTTGTTCAAATATGCGGGAACTCACAAGACCCAAGATTATATCATCGGCGAAATAAAACGGCTGTATGAGCTTCAAGGTGAACCTGTTTCCAGAAAACATATCGAGGTTATTGTTAAACAGATGTTTTCCAGAAGGAGAATCAAAACAAACGGTGGCACAAATCTAACCAGCGGTGATATTATCGAAAATTCTGAATTAGAGCTTGCCAACGAGAAAGCAAAGGAGGAAGGAAAAGAGACCGCTAAAGCAGAGCCGGTCATTATGGGTATTTCCGAGGTATCTTTGAGTAGAAAGAGTTTCCTTTCTGCGGCTTCATTCCAGCATACCACCAGAGTTTTGATTAACGCGGCTGTTCGTGGTAAATCTGACAACCTTAAAGGTCTGAAAGAAAATGTCATCTTGGGCCGTTTGATTCCGGCCGGAACCGGCTTGGAGGGATCATATAAAAATAACCTCCTTAAAGAACATATGAAAGAAGTCTTGGAAGAGAGAGAGAAAAAAAGTGCTTCTAGAGTCGAGAGAGAACGATTTAGTTCAGAGGGCGGGGAGTAGCGGATGCTTTTTTGTCGGGTGCTTCGATCTTGCTTGTTTAAACAAGCAGGGTTTCATTAAGCTTATTTCCAATGAAAAGTGATGTCGAAAAAATAAAAGAAAGACTCGATATTACCGATGTTATTGGTTCGTATGTTAAGTTGGAACGCGCCGGTAAAAACCTAAAAGGTGTTTCGCCATTTACAAACGAAAAAACCCCGTCTTTTTTCGTTTCTCCCGACAGAGGATTGTATCACTGCTTTTCGTCAAATAAGGGTGGTGATATCTTTACTTTTGTTCAGGAGATTGAAGGGCTTGATTTTAGGGGGGCCCTCAAGCTTTTGGCCGACAAGGCAGGGGTTCAACTCACCAAACAGTCTGCCAGTCAAAGTAAAGAGCGGGACAGAATGTTCGAATTGATGGATTTGGCAACGCACTTCTATCATGATTTGTTCCTTAAAACAAAAGAAGCTAAAGATTATCTTGAAGGCCGAGGTGTTGGGAGTGATTCGGTTAATTACTGGCGCATAGGGTACAGCCCGGACGGGTGGAGGTCTTTGCTTGATTTCTTGAGAAAAAAGGGTTTTAAGGATTCGGAGATTGAGAAGGTTGGTTTGATAAAAAAGCGTGATCAGTCCAAAGACGGAGAAAGGTACTACGACACTTTTAGAGATAGGATACTTTTTCCGATATCCGATTCATCCGGAAGGGTTGTTGGTTTTTCGGGTAGAATTCTCCACGACAAGGAGAACGCGCCAAAGTATCTCAATAGCCCTGAGACACCGCTGTACGACAAGTCCTCTGTTCTTTACGGTTTTGACAAAGCCAAAACAGCCATTAGGAAGCAGGACTACTCGATTCTTGTCGAGGGTCAGATGGATTTGGTGATGAATCATCAGGCGGGGCTAAAAAACACAGTCGCTTCAAGCGGGACGGCGTTGACTGCCGATCAGCTGACTAAACTTAATAGACTGTCAAGCAGGTTGATTGTTGCTTTTGATTCGGATTCGGCCGGTTTTACTGCAACGGTTAGAAACGCCAAAGAAGCTATGGGTCTTGGAATGGAGGTTAAGATAGCCGAACTTCCAGAGGGTGAAGATCCGGCAGACCTAATCAAGGAAGACTCGAGCGCCTGGAAAGAAGTGTTAAGAAACTCGGTTCATATAATTGATTTCTATCTTAATAACTTGGTAAGGTCGGAAAAGGATGAAAGAAAAAGAGCAAGAAGATTATCAAAGGAAGTTGTTCCGCTTTTGTCTATGATAGAAAGCTCTATAGAGAAATCACAGTTTATCTCAAAGATTGCCGAAAGAATTAAGGTTTCTGAAGAAGCCGTTTGGGATGACTTGAAAAGCCTTGAGAAAGCTGACGATCAAGAAAATCGGGGGCCAAAAGCCGTTTCTGCAAATACTTTTTCCAAGTTAAGCAGAAAGGAAGTAGCTGTCAGAGAAATTGTGGATATTATCAAGTGGCAAGAAAATTCAGATAATCAACTAATTGATGTGGCGTCTGTTGAGAAAAAATTAAAAGAGGTTTTGCCCGACCTTTCAGAAGAAATGCTCAATCTTGATGAAGAAAAAAAGAATCAATCTATTTTTAGGGCGGAAGTCAGGTATGGCAATAACGAACTCTTGGAAAACTTGGTTGAGGACTTGTTGAGAAACTTGGAAATGGAAGTTATAAAAGAAGAATTCACAAAAACAATGTTTGAACTGGGAAAAGCGGAAAAAAGTGGTGATCAAAAATTAAAAGCCGATCTTCTTAAAAAATGCCAAGAGCTTTCTGGGAGCAGGGCTAAATTGCAAGCTTCTGTGGAAAGCGACTCTTGATTAAATTAGTATTATGTTTTAGAATTTCAAGATTACATATTTAAATGCCAAAGAAAAAAGAAAAAAAGAATAAGGTAACTAAAACCCGGGCGAAGTCCGGAAAAAAAGTTGTAAAAAATAAAAAGACTTCCAAGAAGACTGTTGCTTCAGGTTCCTCAAAGAAAAAGAGCATTTCCGACAAAAAATCAATAAAGCCAAAAGTAAAGAAGGTTGTCAAAAAGGAAGAAAAAAAAGCAAAAAAGGGCACAAAGGCGGCGAGGCTGGAAGAACAGCTTGATAAGCTTCTTGAGAAGGGTAATGAGCGCGGTTTTATTACATATGATGAGATATTAAAAAATTTCCCGACCATAGAAGATGATGTGGTTTTTTTGGAAGAGATATACGAAAAGTTTGACACAATCGGAGTTGACATTCTTGAAGGGGGAGGGCTTTTGGATAGCCCCGAGGAAAAGAAAGATCGTTTCGAGTATCGCAAAGGAGAATCCTCATACGATTCTATCCAGATGTACTTGAAAGAGATTGGCCGTTATCCTCTCATTAACGCCGATAAGGAAAAGGAATTGGCTCGAAGGATCGAGGCTGGTGATGATGACGCTAAAAATTTGCTTCTGAGAGCCAACCTGCGCTTGGTTGTTTCCATTGCCAAAAAGTATGTTGGTAGGAGTCCGGATCTGACACTTCTTGATCTTATTCAAGAGGGCAATCTTGGTCTCCATAAGGCGGTTGAGAAGTTTGATTGGACTAAAGGATATAAGTTTTCGACATACGCAACTTGGTGGATTAGGCAGGCGATTACCAGAGCTTTGGCTGATCAGTCGCGCACAATTCGGGTGCCGGTTCATATGGTTGAAACAATTGCCAAGTATAAACAGGTGGTTAGGCGTCTAAGTCAGGATCTCGGTCGCGAACCACTGTCAGAAGAAATTGCAATAGAAATGAACTTGGACATTGAGAAAGTTTACCAGATTGAAAAAATCGATCAAAATACCGCCTCGCTTGATAGTCCAACAAAAGAAGATGATGAGGATGGCAAATCAACTCTCGGAGATTTCTTGTCTGATGACTCTATACTTTCTCCGGATGAAACGGCTTCAAGAAGGATTGTCGGTGATCAGGTTAAAAAGATTTTAAATGACCTGCCGGAAAAGGAACGCAGAATTCTGGAGATGCGTCATGGTTTAAAAGATGGTATTACTCACACTCTGGAAGAGGTGGGGCAGGAGTTTGGAGTCACTAGAGAACGAATCCGACAGATTGAAGCCAAGGCTCACGAAAAAATCCGCCAACACAAATATGCGGAACATCTAAAAAACTACTAAATCAGGTTTTAGGTTGCTGAGAAAAATGATAACAACAAACATCATTTTAGGTTGCAATATTTTTGTAATGTGACGAAAATGGGGTCAGCCACCACTTTTATCTTTAAACACTAAGTACTGGCAGTCTTTAGTGTTTAAAATAGCTTAAAATAGGGGTAAAAAAAAAGGGGGGGGAGTGAAGAGGAAAAAGAGGAAAAGAGATAAAAAGGGGAGGGAAAAAAGAGTTTCTGGTAAACGCTGCACGAAATTGAGTATAGTAAAATAGATGTATGAACGAAGATGAAATTAAAAAAATAATTGAGGAGATGGGTAAGCGTGATGATATGCCACAATGCATCAGAATCAATGTTCGCTACGATAAGACTTTACAAAAAATTACTAACACCGAGTCAGAACCGATTCTTATGAGTGAGTGGTCAACTGTTACATATTTATTACAAAATATTTTTATGGCGTATCCGGAAATAGAGGAGAAGTATCCGCCGGGAGCGTTAAGTATTCTTATTAATGATGTGCCTCCTAAAGTACCTACCAGTCCTTTATTTGACGGCGACACGGTAGACCTGAGTATCTTGAAAACGATGTTGAAGTAAGCCTGACTTGCTTCAATAGAGTATGTTACGCTGTATATATAGGTAGACTTTTTACACAACATAACTAACACATAAAAATATGAATAAAACAGTACTTAGTATATTTTTGATCGCCGGTCTGGTGTTTGCTTCAGGCTCATTAGTTGCCCAGGCAGATACAACAGCAAGCGATGCAGAGGTGAGCGCGCGTGACGCTGATAGCGATGACGACGGTATCGACGATGGCACGCAAGAAGGTATCTCCGAAGGTGATACCAGCGATACGGACGATGCGGAACCGGCAAGTTATAACAACAGCCGATCAAACAGAGCAACCAGTGTCGGTCCAGATGATGCTGATACTGATGATGATGTAGATGATACTGAACGAGCAAACTACAACAATACTCGATCAAACAGATCAACCGTTGCCGGTCCAGATGACGCAGATGAAGACGAAGTTCAGCCCGCTCAAGACTATAATGCGGCCCGTAGCAATAAACCGAGTAGCAGATCGGCTGACTCGGATGACACTGATGCAGACGGTCGTGCTGATGTCCGCCAGAGTGCACAACCAGAAATTGTAGATAATGAAAAACGCAGTCTAGACTCAGGCGGCGATGGTATTGAGGATGCAGACACCGAACGAGGGAACGCGGACGGATCTCGGATTGTCCCTAGTCATGTGAGAGTCATATTGTTGCCACCGGCAGCCCCTGGAGATGATCCAATTGAAGCGCGTGCAAATGAAGTTCGTGCTTGGAACGAAGAAGAAAAAGAAGATTTCCTTGAGAGTGTCAAAGAAAGAGCAGAACTACAATCCGGCGAGGATCTTGAGAACTTTGCTCGGGGTATCCTTTTAGAGCAGGAAGATGTAGAAGAAATTGAAATCACAGACAAGCAGGTAACGGTGCGTTCTCGTGTACCGGCAAGCTTGTTTGGTATCTTTAATGCATCTCTTGGTGCAACTATGCAAGTAAACGAAGCAGGTGAGGTGAGCGAATCACTTCCGTGGTACAGCTTTTTGTATAGTAAGTCATCGCGTGCAAATGAAGTACAGCAAGCTCTGCAACAAGAGTTTCAAAGTGATGAAGAAGCATCATCTGCTGACCTTGGTCTACAAAACGAATTTCAAATAACAGCTCGAGCTTTAGAGGTTGTGCTTGGCATCACGGCTTCAGGCGATGCTCAGAATCATAATTCGTCACGCTCAAGAGGAAATTCAAGATAACGCTAGTTATTAGTGATTAATAAACGGGGACAGGCACAATTAACTTACCCTCTTCGGTCTTTCCTACTTTCTCGGTATTTAATTGTGCCTGTCCCTATTTATTGGCGAAGCACGGGAAGCCTTAAGTGCCAGAAGTGTTTGGATATGACCCAAAATTAAGTATAATCTAATTAAGGAATGAGTCTCAAATCTTTTGTCAGACAAGAGGAATAAAGTGTTGGTAGTTGAAGTTTGCTGATAAAACTAATACCTTTTTTTCTTATGATACAATGCCAGTATGCCTACAACTCCAGAATTTAAAGAGGCTTATGAAAAGCTAAATTTAGAGCAAAAAAAGGCCGTCGACACTATCGATGGACCGGTTATGGTGGTGGCAGGGCCGGGTACCGGCAAAACTCAAATCTTAACTTTAAGGATTGCCAACATCCTTCTTAAAACCGATACCGAGCCGGAAAACATTCTGGCTCTCACTTTTACGGAGTCGGGTGTTCAAAGTATGAGACGGCGCTTGGTCGATCTAATCGGATCCCCCGCTTATCATGTGGAAATTAAAACATTCCACGGTTTTTCCAATGACATTATCAAAAACAATCCGGAAGAGTTTCCGCACATAATCGGAGCGGTAAACATTTCAAATGTGGATCAGATAAGATTGATCGAAGAAATTGTTCTTGATTTAAAACTTAATCTACTCAAACCATTTGGTGACACTTTCTACTTCGTTCGCTCTATCGCCAGTTCTATTGACGAGCTTAAGCGCGAGGGTGTTACTCCGAAGGATTTTAAAGAGATTGTTAAAAAGGAATGGGATAATTTTAAAGCAACAGACGATCTGTATCACGAAAAAGGTGCCCATAAAGGCAAAATGAAAGGCAAGTACAAAGATCTTGAAAAACAAATAAAAAAGAATGAAGAACTTTCCTTGATTTACGATGAATACCAGAACAAATTAAGAGAGGGCAAAAGATACGATTACAACGATATGATTATAGAGACCCTCGAAGCATTGAGATCAAACGAGGATCTTTTGCTGACTCTGCAAGAGAAGTTTCAGTATATTCTGGTTGATGAACATCAGGACACAAACAATGCTCAAAATAAGGTTTTGGAGTTGCTTGCCTCTCATTGGGCACCCAGACCAAACATTTTTATTGTTGGTGATGAGAAGCAGTCTATTTTTAGATTTCAGGGAGCCAGTTTGGAAAATTTCTACTACTTTAAGAACCTTTATCCGGAAGCGGAGTTGGTGACACTCAAGCAAAATTATCGTTCCGGACAATCGATTCTTGACAGTGCCCATAGCTTGATTACCTCTGACGATAAACTTGAGGCCAATGTTAATTTTTCAACAAAGCCGATAGAGGTTTTTCCTTTCTCGGAAACCGTTTGTGAAGTTTTTTCTGTTGTCTCTATGATAAAAGAACAGCTTTCAACGGGTGTTTCTGCTGAAGAAGTGGCAGTT
The DNA here is from genome assembly GCA_964601755.1 of uncultured Candidatus Saccharibacteria bacterium. Classification (GTDB taxonomy): domain Bacteria; phylum Patescibacteriota; class Minisyncoccia; order Phycocordibacterales; family CAZROQ01; genus CAZROQ01. The sequence continues at coordinate 2,800 of CAZROQ010000001.1, read as the reverse complement.
CTTTATCGTGAAAACAGAGACGCTTTCGAATTGGCGCAGATGCTTGAAGCAAGAGGTGTGCCTTTTCAAATTGAATCAGATCAGGATGTTTTCACCCACCAGAACATTAAAAAAATAATCACAATTGCTCGCGCGGTTCTTGATTATGGGGATGACAGGTCACTTGCCGAGATGTTGCATATTGATCTGTTCGATCTTTCACCTTTGGATATATTCAAACTCATTAAGTCGGCAGACAGTAAGAGAAAGTACAATCTTTTTGATGTGATTTTAAAAGAAAAACTAAGAAAGGATTTAGACTTGGAAAAACCAGATGCCGTGGCAGAGTTGGGTACTAATTTAGCTCACTGGGTTAAAAGGAGCAAAAATACTGATCTTTTGCGATTGTTCCAAGAAATTGTCAGAGAGTCCGGGCTGTTGCAGTCGATTCTTTCTTCCGATGACGCACAGGAAGAACTGGATGTTCTGGATAGTTTTTTTGATGAAGTCCGTTCCATTATTTCCTCCAATCCGGAAGCAACACTAAAGGAGTTTTTTAATTTTTTGGATACGGTCAGGGCTCACGGAATGTTTGTGAAAAAAAAGCGGGCAAAAGCCAAAAAAGGGTTTGTGCGTTTAATGACCGCGCACAGATCAAAAGGGCTTGAGTTTGAATATGTATATATTATCGGCGCTTTTGATGGAAAGTGGGGGAATAAAAAAAGACCGGAACTTTTAAAGTTGCTTTTTGGGGTCTATGATCTTACAGAAAAAAAAGAAGCCTTGGTTCAAGACAAAAATGACGATGATAGGCGCCTATTTTATGTTGCCCTTACAAGAGCAAAAAAGCATGTTCGCATAAGTTATGCCAGAGAAAATGAAGATGGTAGGGAACAGTTACCCAGTCAGTTTGTCGAAGAAATAGACAAAAAACTCAAAAGTGTGGTTGATACCGGCGAATTAGAAAAAGATTTTAAAGAAAACAGGTCTTCTTGTTATCAGAAAAAACAAACTCAAAAAACAAGGAAATTAAGTGATCCTGAGTATATAAAAGACTTGTTTGTTAAGAGGGGCTTATCTGTCACGGCCCTGAATAACTATCTGAAATGCCCGTGGACTTATTTTTATAGGAACTTGGTTCGTTTACCGGAGCCGGTGCAATCGCACCAGATGTATGGATCGGCGGTCCACTCGGTTTTAGATCGCCTTTTTACCAAACTGAGGTTTGGAGAAAATTTAAGCAAGGACGATTTTATCAACTTGTTTAAAAAAGAGATCAGAAATTTTCCTTTTAAAGAATCTGATTTGGAAAGATATGAAGAAAGGGGAGAAGAGGCTTTGGGTGGTTGGTATGATGCCTATGCGAACGGGTGGATAACAAACACGATGACAGAGTTTGCGATTCGGGGTGTCCAGATTACACCGGAGATAACACTTACGGGTAAACTTGATAAATTAGAATTTATAAGTGAATCGGAAGTTATCGTTGTTGATTATAAAACAGGAAATCCCAAAACCAGAAATATGATTTTAGGAAAAACAAAATCAAGTGATGGGGGTATTTGGAGACAGCTTGTTTTTTACAAGTTACTTTTAGATAAATATAAAGAGGGTGCCTACAGGATGGTTTCCGGTCAGATTGATTTTGTCGAGCCGGATCCAAAAAACGGTAATTACCGAAAGGAAGAGTTTAGCGTAACTGCTGATGATGTAGAGGAGCTGGAAAAGACCATAAAACAGGTCGGTAAAGAAATACTGTCTTTGGATTTTTGGGACAAGAAATGCGATGACAAAGACTGCCAGTACTGTGCTTTAAAAAATGAGCTTTAGGGTATTTGGAGGGTTTTTACTTTAAAAAAACACTCACACTGTAGGTGTGAGTGTTTTTTTGTCGCTTTAGAGTAGCTTAATTTTAAAGAAGCTCTTCGATTGCCTGACTGATAACTTCAAATGGTTGGGCTCCCACGATCGGAACTCTCTGATCTCCGGCTACAATGATAGAGAATGGTGTGCCAACTCTTGGCACTGCTTGCGCGGCCGTTCTTGCATCATCAAGGTCTTCTTGAACTCTTTCAGCCATATCGCCTGATTCCAGACATTGATTAAAGTTGTTTACATCAAGACCAACAAACTCGGCAATTTTTGGCAACTCATCAAGGTCGAAGCGATTATTTCCGGGGGTTATTTCATAGAGTCGATCAACGAAAGCCCAGAATGCTTCTTTGCCTCCAAGCTCTGCGGCACATTCGGTGGCCTCGGCTTCTTTGAATGCGTTTGGATGAAGCCCAGCTACGGGGAAGTGGCGATAGACCCAAGCGACATCATCCGGGTATGTTTCAACAACTTGTTGCATCGTTCCGTGGAACTGCTTGCAGAAAGGACACTCGGTATCAGAAAACTCAATGATTTTAACAGGTGCGTCAATTGAACCACGAATAAAATCAGCTTCTGTGACATCTCTAACCTCTATGTTGGCTGTCTGGTGTGCTTGATCGGAGGCAGTCTTGGTTGTTTTCTCACCATCGCCACCGGAGAAAACTATAGCCACGGCAACAAGAGCGCCGGAAGCAATGATTGCTAAAGGGATAAGTACGGAATTTTTCATACGATATTTATAAATTGATAACAGGATACAGAATATCAGAGAATCCACTGGTGGCGCAATGCTATTTTGTGATAGGCTAGAGTCTATGGATTTAGTCAATTCTGCTATTTTGGGTTTCGTTCAGGGTGCAACCGAGTTTATTCCCGTTTCTTCTTCCGGACATTTGATAGCCACTCGGGACCTTCTGGATATAACCGTTTCCAATCCGCTTCTGTT